>JAYTHQ010000332.1:0-9711 GCA_043732445.1 Bdellovibrionales bacterium
GTATAGCCAGTATAGATGCCAGATGGAAATGCCGTCGTTGTCGGATTGAGAGAGGCGTCGAAGGTGGTGAGCGAGATCGAGCCGGAGTCGTTTTTCCAGAAGAGATCCGCGCGGCGATCGCCGTCGAAATCCGTTGTTCCCAAAATATGTGACGACAGAGGCATCGCGAACGCTGCCGTTTCGGTCGGTGCGCTCGTTCCGTTCATCAGCCAAATTTTGACGTTACCGTCGAGATCGCGCCAAACAAGATCCGCCTTGCCGTCAAGGTTGAAGTCAGCGGCGCCTTCTAATTGCCAATTGGAGCCGATCGTTCCGATCAATGCCGTCGACACGCGACTCGAGCCTCGCATGAGCCAGACAACGACGTTCCCGTTCGCGTTACGCCAAATCACATCCGGATTCAAATCGCCATTTACGTCAGCGATCGCTTGCAGAACCCAGCCGCTGCCAATCATTGAACAGACCGAACCGCGGGCCAGTGCGCCGTTGGCAATGTTCCAAAACGCTGCGCGTCCGTCGGTGCTTGTGAATCCGATGAGTGCTCCGCCCGCGACATCGGTGCCGTTGACCGCCATGGGCTGGGTGTTGGTGTCGTTTGAGCAAGTGCCGTCGTAGATGGAACCAGAATAGGTTCCGCCTGAGCCCGCCAAGGGAACCGGTGTGCCGGAGGGGGTCGCGGTCTTGCGCACCGACAAAGATGAGGCGTCGACGATGCCGTCAAGCGGCATGACGGGGGCGCAGTTCTGAAAGCCGAAGAGGAGGAGTAGAACCAACAAGGCACTCAATGTGATCATCGTCGTGCGAAGTTCTTTTTGTTTCATAGCGTCTTCAAGCTCCTACCTAGACTAACGGCAGAAACATGTTTCAAGTTGAGAGCGTTCCCAAAATGAGACGCTAATATCGAGAGATTGTTGAGATCTACATCTCACCGACAAGACTCGGGATCCTTATCTGCGAGATAACGTCGTTGGACCCACCCAAGGAGGTCGTGATGCCAAATCGTAGCGAAACCAACGCACAGAACTCCAAAACCGATCCAAAGACTCCGCCGAGCAAAAACCGCAGCGAGCCCGTGATCAACAAACAAACATATGAAGCCGCGACCGGCAGCGAAGTCGGGGCCGGTAGCGAAACGGGCCTGCACGGCGAAACATTGCGGCCGAGCGAGCGTGAAGACTCGTATGCACCAAAGGAAATGAAGCGCCCGTCACCGCTGACGCGCGCTCGGTAAACTCGTCGCTTTGCGGTGCGACTTGGCGCCGCACTCGTTCGCGTGAAACGCTTTGTAATTGTGCATCATCAGCGAACGCGCGAAGGCCCTTTGGGGCGGAGTTAACAAAATAGATGTCACCTGTGTACGGCGGAATCGCGGTCTCTAGTCTGTCTTGGTCTTTTTTTGATTTAAGTCGCAAGAAGCTCGCGGTCAACCTGAATCCCGTGCCTGTTGTCGCGTGGCTCATGTTATTTCAGGGTCTCGTCTTTTCGCTGCTTTGGATTTTCGATAGCTGGCACGTGCCGGTTACGTCGTACTGGATGCCATTTATTGGCAGCGTCGCGCTCAATGCATTTGCAAATATCTGGTTTGTTGAGTCGATCACGCTTGCGCCGTTTAGTTTGGCGATCCCGATTCTCTCGCTGACGCCAGTTTTCTCTTCGATCGGCGCGCTGCTCGTGCTCGAAGAAGCCGTCACGGCTCGTCAGGCCGTGGGGATTTCGATCATCGTCGCCGCGACCCTAGCGATTGGCTATTTCGGAACGAATTCGTTGAAGGAAACTGAGGTGACCGATCCGCGTGCGGTTCGCAAGGGTCTTTTGTTGATGGCGATCGTTGCGCTTTTGTTCGCGTTGACGCCCGTGATTGATAAAATTTGTTTACTGGCAGTTCCTTCGTCTGAGCACGGGGCCTTGCAATGTTTTGCGACGGCAGCGGCATTAGCTATTTGGATCCGCGTTCGCGGCGGAGGCATTCCGCTGAGCCAAGTTGGCCGTCGAGCGGTTTGGTTTTTAGCGGCGGTATTTTTTGCTTCGCTGGCGGTTTATTTTCAGTTTTGGTCGATTCAATCCATCTCGGTCGGAATCTTTGAAGCGCTAAAGCGGTCGTGCGGACTGGTCACTGCACTCGCGCTTGGTTATTTTGTTTTCAAAGAAGCGTTTACGGTTTCGAAGCTGATTTTAGTCTGCATAATGGGAGTCGGGATTTTCGTTTTGCTCACGTGATTTTCTTCGCTTTTTGAGTTTTCGTGCTAGCGTTGAGCGCATGTCATCACAATCAGTTTTGCTTTTTGTCGTTAGCCTTTTCGCTCTCGTCTTCGCGGGCCTGGCGGCGTTTTTGGCTTGGCGCCTGATGATCGTTCGCTCGGTGTTAATATCCGAGCGTGCCTCAGTATCGGGCCGCGAATCTTTACAAGAAGAACTTAAAATCGCCGCGCGCGCGGAGTTTGAAAATATGGCGTCAAAATTGATCGAGCGCGAAGCCCGCCAGTTTCAAGAGTCGAGCGAAAAGGGCCTCGAACGACTTCTGGTGCCATTGAAAGAGCGCCTGAAAGATTTCGAGAAAAAAGTCGATGACGCCTATCAAACTGAGGGGCGCGAGCGCTACGTCCTGAAGGCCGAAGTCGAACGATTGATTCAACTCAATGAATTGATGACTCGCGAGACGACTTCGTTAACGAAGGCTCTGAAGGGTGACTCGAAGGTTCAAGGCGATTGGGGCGAGACGATACTCGAAAATATTTTGTTGGCATCGGGCCTCAGAAAAGGACTTGAGTACACGACCCAAGACGTTTTTGAAAACGACGCCGGCGAAAAGCTCAGGCCCGATCTTTTGATTCGCTTGCCCGACGAGAAACAGATCATCGTCGATTCGAAAGTTTCGCTGCGGGCCTATGAAGCCTACACGCGGGCCGATTCGGCAGACGACCGCGCGCGACATCTGAAGTTGCATCTCGAGTCGGTCTCGAACCATGTCGACCAGCTCTCAGAAAAGCATTATCCAAAACTAAAGGGCTTGCGGACGCCGGAGTTCGTGTTTCTATTCGCGCCGATTGAACCCGCTTACTTACTGGCGATGCAGCATGATCCGGATCTCGCGACGCGCGCCTGGAAGAAGGGCGTCGCGATCGTCACCGCGACGACGTTGTTCACTTCATTGAAAACCGTCGCGAGCATCTGGCGGCTTGAGCATCAAAATCGCAACGCGCAAGAGATTGCCGATGAAGCCGGCAAACTCTACGATAAATTCGTCGGGTTTCATGATGACTTCGAAAAAATCGGACGGATTTTTGAGCAAGGATCGTCACAGTATCAAGAAGCTAGGCGCAAGCTGCGCGATGGACCTGGAAATGTATTTCGAAAAATCGAACAGCTGCGTGAGCTCGGTGCCGCGCCCAACAAGCGACTTCGCTCTGAACTTCTCGAGGAGTAGACGTGTTTTTCCCTGAAATTGAACCGACGAAGGCCTATCACTTCCGTGTCTCTGATGTTCATGAACTTTTCGTCGAAGAAGTCGGCAACCCAAGCGGGCAGCCAGTTTTGTTTTTGCACGGGGGCCCCGGCGCAGGTTTCAATCCTCAGCATCGGCGCATTTTCGATCCGCAACATTTCCGAATGATTTTATTTGATCAGCGTGGGGCCGGGCAAAGTCGGCCGCATGCTGACCTCCGTGACAACACCACCTGGGATCTTGTCGAAGATATTGAAAAACTTCGCAAACATCTCGGCATTGAAAAGTGGATGGTGTTTGGCGGATCGTGGGGCAGTACGCTGGCACTTGCGTACGCAGAAACGCATCCGACATCGGTTTCGCACCTGGTTTTGCGCGGAATATTCCTGTGTCGTGAAGCCGAGATCAAATGGTTTTACCAAGAAGGCGCCAATCAAATTTTCCCGGATGTTTGGCAAAGATATCTAGAACCGATTCCTGTTCCGGAGCGTGGCGACTTAGTAGCGGCATTTTACAAGCGTCTGACGTCGACCGATGAAGCGACGCGCTTGGCCGCTGCAAAGGCCTGGAGCGGGTGGGAAGGCGCAACTGTTCACCTGATTCCTGACGAGAAAACGTTTTTAAAATTTTCAAGCGGCCACATGGCCGTTTCGCTGGCGAGGATCGAGTGTCACTACTTCATCAATAAGTGTTGGTGGCGCAGTGACAACCAATTGATTGAAGATGTAGGCCGCGTTCGACATATTCCGACGGTGATTATCCATGGGCGTTACGACGTCGTGTGCCCGGTCAAGAACGCATTTGATCTGCATGCGGCATTTCCTGAAGCTGATTTGCGAATTGTACCCGATGCGGGCCACGCGTTTGATGAGCCCGGCATTTTACGTGAGCTCATGGCGGCGGTTGAGAGATTTAAAGCGCCGCTGAAATAGCTATTTCGTTAATAGGGCAGGCGAAGCCTTCGGGATCGGCGTTGAAACTTTATCGATTTTCAGAAGCGTGCATTTCGAAGGGATCGCAACGACTTTTCCGTTTCTCGAAATCTTAGTTTCTGACGAATACTCGAGTGCAGCACCTTTCACGAGAATTTCGGTGTGTGCGGTCGTATTTTCGTCATCGCAATTTGAAAACTCATCGATAATGACACGTGTGGATTCGGCCTGGTTGCTGTGGCGATAAACGCAGTGATGTTTGTAATAAGGCTGCGAATCGGTCTTTAAACCTGCGTTGATGTCGCTAACGACGAGCGAAGCGCCTACTGAAAGAATGAGATCATCAGGCGAACCCGACCACTTGACGGTATGGACGATCCCGTTAACGCAAAGGTTTTCCTTTTCAACGGCACTGTCAGATTTAATGACTTGATAATCGCCTTCCAGAATCGCGAGAGATTTCTTGGCATCGACCCGCACTGCGTTCGCGGCCGTTGCGCTTTGCGAAAGTACAAACGCCCCAGCGATAAAAAATCGTTGCATTGAAAGACTCATCATCTTGCTCTCCTAGAATGAGACTTGCCGTGGCGTCCCTTGGGATAGTTATGGTGACGACGTTTTGAAACAGTTTCTGGTTTCGCACCGCAGGCTTCATACTGACTAATCAAAGCATGAGTTTTGTCACCACTGTGCATGAGGCTACTCCAGTAATTGTTTCGTCTGGCAGACGGGCCATTACCGTTATCGATCACCGTTTCAAGCATTCTGACAGCACAGCGAGTGTTTACATTTTCGTTGTACGGATCACCTGAACAGTAAGTACCGCCATAGACTCGATCGCGCGCTGCCCGGAGGTCTTTTCGCTCTTCGATCTGAAAGAGTCCCGCCGCGTGTCCATTTTTATTCACCCGCAAAGAAGCGCGCGAATCGGGGTTGCAGGACGCTTCTTGAGCGGACACCGCTGCAAGTAGCCAAATCCAAAAGTGTCTTTTTTGTGCTTCGTCGAAAGAGGGTTTGTTGAAATTCGGGCACACCTTTTCCATTCCTGACGCGTTCAAATACGCATCGGAATAGCGACTTAATTCTTTGAGCGCGATTTGACCTTCGTAGCCATATGTTCCATCGGTCTTGATAAAGGTCTGGCAAGCTGCCGGAAATTTTGCCGTCAGTCCCTGGAGTCCGTCGGCCTCAGCGTCGTAAGCTCGCGGCTCAATGTGATCGCGAACGGCTGTTCCCAGCTCGGCTGCGTTAGCTGTTCCTGAATTAGCGTCGGTTCGAGCGGCGTCGCATTCGGGGCACGACTGTGGCACTGCCGCTTCGGTCGGTGAACCTTGCGGTGTTGGTGTGTTGTCAGCAGAATTTGTTGTCTGATCGTTTGAATAAGCTTGCGAATCTGGCTTCGCGGTCCGTGCAGTTGCTCGAGAACGTGCCGGGCGTGCGACGGGTGCAGCGCGTGGAACGGATTTCGGGTCTGTCGGTGCCGCCCACCCAGGCTTTAATGGGAAGGCGTGTCTTGGGCCTTGATACACGCGAGCCGTCTTGATGACTTTCAATCCGAGCTTGCTTCGTTCAAGAACTCGGAGCGCCATGAATCTAGTTTTACCAATGAGGTGTTTGCCGCTCGAGCCTTTGGCAGTCGACACGATGCGAACCGGGAAGTAAAAATCAGTTCGCGCGTCTTTTGACTTCTTGTTTATTGTCGAGCGGCTGTAGCCAGCGCGGCTCAACCATTTGTTGAATGTCGCTTCCGCATCGACTTTGCCACGCTTGACGACTTTAAAGCGGTCAGGGATTTCAACGACAGAACCAGCAGCAAGGACGCCGACAGAACTCAGCGCCGAGTTTTCATCATCGAACGCTCGCACATTCATCGAGCTACCGAGCTTGATTTCAAGAGCGTGCGAGATGGGTGAAATTAAAAGACCCATGATCAATACGAAAACGTGGCAGACCTTGAATGTCTGCATCAGCATTTTTCGCAACAACGAGAGGTTGATCATGAGAATAGACCATCCAAGGCTCGTGCCACGCTGAAATCGAAAGATCACGAGTAGTTACACGCAGCTTCAAATGGGAGGCCCCTGATGTGCGAACGTGCGTCTGACAGCCGTCAACTAGTTAGTCGCGTGCGTGTCTCATTTTAAGATTAGGTTGTTGTTGTAACCGTGCGTAATCGACGGACCACAACCACCGAGAGAAGAATAAAAACGACCGACAGATCACCGGCCCAATTGAAATTCGTGATGCGGCCATCGGCCGCTTGGTTAAGAAAAAGTCCGGTGAGTAACGAAGCAAGTCCACTCGAGGCCTGTTGCACACTCGAGGTGAGACTTAAGAATCGCCCGCGAAGCCCTGGTCCCACGCTCGAGGTGACCAATGACAACGACGGAATTCCGCGACCAGCGACAAAAAGCAAAAACGATGTGGTCACCAATAAAACCCCGAGCATCGACATCGGTTTTGCGTGAGTGAGAATGAGAGTGGGAATCGCCGAAGCGAGCGCAAGCCAAGTAAATATTCGATGTTTACCAAAGCGGTCAGACAATCGACCGATCCAGCGCGCAGTCGAGAAGGTGGCAACTCCCGCCGCGAAAAATACGGTCGCCAAATCTCGATGCGATAGACTCATGTTTGCTGATAGGTAGGCGCTCATGTAGGGAATGACCGTAAAGCCTGAGAACATTAAGGTGATGATCATCAGAAACGCGTTGCGCGAGTTTTGTTTCAAGATCAGAACCATGAACGTCAAAGGCGGCTTTGAATCGCTTCGCTGAACGGCCCGATCCGAGCGTTCAGCATATTGCAAGTGACCACGTAGTGGCGGAATGTAAATCGCCGCAAGCGCGCAAACCACCGCCCCGATGCCGCCAAGAACGAGAAAAGGTAAACTCCAATTTCCATTTCCGGCGATAAAGAGGGCGGCCGGTACTCCGATGACGGTCGCGACAGAATATGACGACATCACGGTGCCCGTCGCGGCTCCTCGTTTGTCGTCCGGAAATGAATCTCCCACAATTGTAAAAAGAAGGGCTTGAATCAGGCCGCCGCAAGCACCTGCTAGCGCGCGTCCGACGAGAAGAATCTTGAAGTCATTGGCCACTCCGCAGAGCAAAGTAGCCGCGACAAGGCCGACCATCAAAGTGATGAGGGCGCGCTTTCGATCATAGCGATCGAGAACGAACGCACCAGCGAGCCCGGCAACGGCCGCCGCCAAACTATAGGCCGAAACGAGTGCGCCAAAAAGAGCGGGAGTGAGGTTTAGCTCTTTGATGAATTGCGGGCCCAGCGGCATGACGACAAGCGAATCTAAAACATGAACAAACTGAATCGCGGCGAGCAGGAGCAGCAGCCAACGTTGTTTGGAGTGGGAGAGTGCCTCAAGCCTTGCGCGCAATGTTTATCCTTTGACCGTGATCAATTCGGCGGCCAGATAAGCCCGAATTTTCTCGCGCTGATCACCTTGAATTTCAACCACGCCGTCGCGCCCACTCATTTCGAAGGTGCCGCCAGCACCGCAGCGTCCCTTTAAATCCTTTGTCATCGCTCCAAGAAATAGCTGATTTTTCGGTAAGCCAGAAATCACGGTGACGGTTTTGCCGTGCCGTGATTGCGTATCGAGTTTCAGAGTCGCGACGAAATTTCGACTCGCTATGAATCTCGAAAGGCCTTTGGTTTCGGGCGTCGTCACTTAGTTCTCTGAATGAGGTGATAGCCGAACTGCGTTTTTACCGGCTCCGAGATATCGCCGACCTTTAAACCAAACGCTGCTTCGTCAAACGACGGAACCATCCGGCCGCGACCAAAGGCACCGAGGTCGCCCCCTGATTTACCAGATGGACACTGCGAAAACTTTTTTGCGAGATCGGCAAAGTCTTCGCCTTGGTCTAGTTTCTTCTGCAGGTCTTCGGCTTCGTAACGCTGTTCGACAAGAATGTGACGCGCCTGAATTTCGTTCGCCATGATGCCCTCCTAATGGACGGTTCATCTTAAGGCCGAAAGCCCTCATTGCGCAACCGGCGGCCTTTAAGCTTCAATAGAAGCTTGCTGTTTCTCGAAAGGAACTTGTTGTGCGTGCCTCCCTCGCGACCCTCGCTGTTTTATCGGTTTGTTGCGCCATGGTTCCAAGTGCGGCTTTGGCAAAGCTGGCAGGAGTTGCCGACGTCCCCTACGTTATTGAGAGCGATGAAAATATCGTGACCGTCGACCTCGATGGGCGATCGACCATCGAGCGTGAGACCATGATCCGAATTGTGAACGATCAGGGCCGTGAAGCCCAAAGCCTCCAGACGCTCTCGTTTAACTCTCGCGCCCAAACCTTAAAAATTCTCGAAGCCGAAACATTAAACGGCGCTCCTGACAAAGCTGTCCGTACGCCGGTGCCTAAACGTGACATCGAAATCAAAGAAGTCGGCGAGATGTCGCAAGCTTTTGACTCAATTAAACAAGCCTCAATGTCTTATCCAAAAGTTCAGGTCGGCTCGCGACTTCATCTCAAATACGTGATGAAGAACCTGGAAGTTCCGTTGAAAGGATTTTGGAGCAGCGGCTTCAACATCGGCAGCGACACGATCGAGAAATTTAAACTGCGAGTACACTCGAGGCTTCCGCTTCATTACGCTGTTCATGATGCGGCAAAGCGTTTCGCAAGTCAGTTCACGAAATCAAAGAGCGGCTGGTTCGATCTTGAAATTCATTCAACTTCGCCGCTCTTTGCTGTTGTGACCCAGGAAGAGCATCCGTTCACGAGTCCTGAAAGAATTCCTTCAATTTCTATTTCGAGTCTTCCGGATTGGAGCGCGTATGCTCACGACATGCTCGTGGTTCACGAGGCGCTTTTGAAAAAGCCATTGCCGCCAGCCCTTCTCGAGATCAAGAACAAAGCCGAAACCCAGAAAGCGACCGTCGACCGAATTCAGTCGGTTGCGGCCTCGGTCGCCCAAGAGTTTCGCTATTTCGGCGATTGGCGTCGGCGCCACGGTGGATTCGTGCCACGCACTCTGAGCGAAATTTCGGATGCGCGCTACGGCGATTGCAAAGATCTCGCACTCGTAGTCACGGCGATTTACCGCTCGCTCGGTTACAAATCAAATCTTGCCTGGATCTTTCGCGGCGAGATCGCACCGCCTGCCAGTTCGTACGAACTACCAGTTGATTCCAACTTTAACCACGCCATTTCTCGGGTCGAAGCCGACGGGCACGTTTACTGGATCGACGCGACGGATCCTGTCGCTTACGCGCGAGGAACGTATACCGACATCGCCGATCGACCAGCCTATGTTCTCTATGCCGACGGCGGAAAGCTTGAACGCACGCCTGAGTTAACGGCCGACGGATCAG
>JAYTHQ010000333.1:0-25642 GCA_043732445.1 Bdellovibrionales bacterium
CCGTTGACGGAACGGACTGAAACATCGATTTCGGACCGGGCGTCCACACTTCGTTCAATCTGGCGATTTGAACTGCGGCCGAAACCCGTCATGCTTTTCATGCGCCACACTCACTCATGCACGGAGTCTGATCGGACGCGGCGTTTGAGTCAAGCGGAGGTCGTTAAAGTAGAAGCTCTCGCCCGGCTTTGATCGCGTCGGCCCACGCCGTGTCGGCGTCAAACCATTTCGTCTGGGGGTCACGTTTAAACCAAGTCATTTGCTGTTTTGCGAGCTGCATGGTGCTCGTGACGATGGTCGATTCGAGATCCTCGCGCCGGAGTTGGCCATCGAGAAACGCCTGGACTTCTTTGTAACCAACGCTCTGAAGCGGCGCCCAGGCCCGCAGACCTTCTGCCCGCAACGTTTGAACTTCATCGATCAATCCGTCGCTCAACATTTTACGTGTACGCTCGGTAATCTTTTCTCGAAGAACATCGCGCGGGCGAAAGAGCCCGATCTTCTTTGAAGTAAATGGGCTTGGCGCTTTTGCCAGTTCAAATTCTGCTTTAATTTCGCTCAAGGTCAGACCTCGCGTGTCTCCGCGCAAAATCTCGAGCGCCCTCAGTGTCCGGTAATGATCGGCCGGCTGAATGCGCGTGCCCGACTCCGGGTCACGTCTCCTTAATTCGTTATGAAGAGCCGCCATTCCCAACTTCTCGGCATCTCGAGCCAGCTGCTCTTTCAGTTCTTCCGATGGCTCAGCGACATCGTACATGCCTTTTTCTAAAGCCTGCGAGTAGAAGCCGCTCCCCCCGACGATTAAGAAGCGCGTCGTTTGCGACGATCGCTCATCAAGAATTTTCAGCGCGTCCCTTCGAAAATCACCGGCCGTGAACTTTTGATTTCTGAGGACGTGACCGACGAGATGATGGTGTGCGCGCGCTAAAAGTTCAGGGCCAGGTTTGGCAGCACCAATTTGCACAAGTTCGAAGAACGCGACACTGTCGCTGTTGATGATTTCGGGCTGCGGAGTCGGCGGTTCGAACTGTTCTGAAATTTCGACGGCCAAATCCGTTTTTCCACAACCGGTTGGGCCCACGACAAAAAGAAGACGTGGCTTCTGCGTCGTCACGTGATGCGGCCGAAGTCGCGCTCAAGTTTCGCAAACGGATAATCGACCGATACCGGTCGGCCATGTGGGCAAAAGCTCGAGAGCGGAAATTCATCCATCTGCGAGAGCAAACTCTTCATCTGATCGACAGACAACGATTGCCCTGCCCGAACGACGGAGTGGCACGCCATGGTGGCGCAAAGATCAGAGATCTTTTTTTCGAGCGCGAAGCCCCCGCCTTTTTCAACGAGTTCACTAGCGAGTTCCGCTAGCGCCTTCATGAGCGAGCTTTCTTTGATCGTGAGCGGGACCGAGCGGATCGCGATTGATTGCGGTCCGTTTTGATCAATCTGCAGCCCAAGCTTTTCAAGTTCAGGCGCGATCGTCATGAGCGCTTCGGCGCCGTCTGGCTCGAGTTCAAGAGTGACGGGAATTAACAGCGGCTGTGTTTCGGCTTGCCCACCGAGCCACGCGTTCATCAATCGTTCGTACGCGACTCGCTCGTGGGCCGCGTGTTGATCAACCAGAACAAGACGGTTGTTGTCTTGCGCGAGGATGTAAGTGAGATGGGCTTGGCCGAGGACCTGAAGGCGGGACCAGGCGCCATGGCCAGACGCACTTGGCTCCGTTTCGTTTTCGATTTGCGCAAGCGTCCAATCGGACTTTTGTTTGAATTGGATTTTGTCGAACTCAGGCGCGTCGAATCGGCCGATCGAATGAGTCGGAGCGGTCGCGAGCGACGGGGCTTCAAGATTCGTCGGCTGCGCTTCGTTTGCCTCATAAGGGCGAGTGAGTTCGGCGATCGTTAGTTTTCGTGCGGGTGCCTGCGCGCCCACTGATTCGTTCGGCGCGCTCGAATAACCAGCGCGGGCGCGGGCCATTTGAGCTTGCACCGCACTCGCCTCTTCGCGTGCCGAATTTTCTCGGTACGCGAGCCAAGGCGCTTGTTCGAGAGCGGTTCGCAAAGTGCGGTTCACCGCGCGGAATGCGGTTTGTGAATCGCTGAATTTGACCTGAGATTTTGTCGGGTGAATGTTGACGTCGACACTCGACGGAGGAACTTGTAGCCGGACAATCGCGATTGGGAATTCGCCATGCATCAGAAGGCCGCGGTACGCGTCGATAACAGCTGCCTGCAAACTTTTGTCTTGGACCCAGCGGCCCTGTACAAAAATTAAAATGCCGCGGGCGTTGCCGCCGATATCGTGCGGGCTTGCGAATGCGATTTCGGATTCGGCGCCATTGTACTCACCTTTAGCCGCATATAATTTTGCGGCGCCCATGATCATTTGCGCGCGCTCAAGAAAGGTCTGGCCGGCTGGCCATGTTTCTTCGACCTTGCCTTTGGTGCGAACGCGAAATTCGACGGTTTCATTCGCTAACGCCAACGCTTTTAGCGTCGCCTTGATCTGCGAATTCTCGCCGGCTTCACTTTTTAAAAATTTAAGTCTGGCCGGAACGTTTGTGAAAAGCTCTTCGACTAAAACAGTCGTACCCAGATTTCCGCCCGCTCTTTCTGGCGGCGCCACTCGGCCATATTCGCAAACAAGTTTTGTTGACGATGAGTCCTGAACGGTGCGCGACTGAATCGAAAGCCGACTAACCGATCCGATCGAAGCCAGCGCTTCACCTCGAAATCCAAAACTAGCGAGTGCCCACAAGTCTTCGGCAGCCTGAATTTTGCTCGTGCCGTGGCGAGCGATCGCACGCGGCAAATCCTCGGGCGAAATTCCCGAGCCGTTGTCGGTCACGCGGACTCGACGACCACCTTGATCATATTCAATTTCAATCGACGTGGCGCCAGCGTCGATCGCATTTTCGACGAGCTCTTTGACGAGATGGGCCGGTCTTTCAACGACTTCGCCGGCCGCGATCTGATCGATCACGTCCGACGGTAGAATCTGAATGCGCCCGGACGAGGCTGCCTCTTTTGTGCTCATGAGGCCGGGAAATTAGCCGAGCTGGCCACGTCCGTCCATGCTAAACGAGCGACCGACCTGTTTAAATTGAGACCGTTTTGCCTATTCGATCTCAGCTCAGACCTGATCAGTGAAAAATAGGTTCCGGCGCCGGAACTCAGTCTGGAGTTACTCGCTTTGCCGCGAGAATTCCTGTTAACTACAGCGCATGGACACAAATTCGTCGCACTTCATTTTGAGTTGGTTGGTTTCTGGATTGGCCGTCCTTCTAACGTCAAAACTCGTTCCCGGTTTTGAAATCAAAGGGTTTTTCACGGCGCTCATCGCCGCACTGTTGATCGGCCTCGCGAATGCCGTTCTCTGGCCGATTCTTATTTTCCTGACGCTTCCGATTAACATTCTGACGCTCGGACTTTTCACGTTTGTGGTGAATGGTGCGATCCTAAAAATCTGCGCGGGAGTGCTGCCGGGCTTTGAGCTTCGCTCGTGGCTCTCGGCCATCTTCGGCTCTGTCGTGCTCTCGCTCGTCGGCTTAGTGCTTCACTATTTGTTAGTTTGAACCCTAAAACTGCTGCTGAAGCCCCAGTTGAAACATGCGCTCGGTGTGCTTTTCAATCATGTATTTGCCTTCGAGGCGTAGCGCGAACTTATAAATCTTAAAAGCGAAGCCACCCGCGAGACTCAAGCCGAAGTCGAGCTCGGTCAGACTTCGCGGATCGGTCCCTGATGTAATTCCGATGGTCGAAAACTTAATCATCGGGCCCAGGCCAAAAGTTCCCATCACGGTGTCGCGCTGAAAAAACGGTAACAACAAAAGCGTGTCGGCCTGGAGGATGAATCCGCTGGGTTTCGTTCCAGCCGCGGCCAGCGGCGCATAGTAGCTGGGAGCGCCGTAGTGAAAGGCGATATTCACATCCATGATAGGGCCGCTTAAAAGAATATCGGGGCCCGTGATCTTGAGCCCGTACATTAAGAGATTATCTTTGGCGTCGAGACCGTTGATGGATTCTGCATACTCTGACGTACCGATTAAGAGACCGATGTATTTCGTAAATAAGATCGGTAGATGTTCATCTTTAAATTTCTTCTTGGGTGCCTTATCGTCTTTCGTTTTGCCGTCAGATCTGCCGTCGGCCGTCTTGCCTTTGCCCGCACCGCGCTTATGATCGCGTTTTTTCGCGGCCCCTTCGACCTGCACGTCGATCTCGGCGATGTAACCCAAGACGACGCCGGCGCGAACTTTATGAAACTTCGCAAAATCACCGATTGTTCCATCAGACACGCGAATTTTTTCATTTTGCTTTAACGTCGCCAGCACATCCGAATCGAAATCGGGTTTCGCGTAAACCATTGCGCCGTCGGTCCGAACCGTCGCCGCAAGGCCGTTTGATTTCGGTTTCGCCGCGCCGGCTACCGACGTCGGCTTTTGTGCCGTCGGCACCGGTCGACCGCTTGCACCTAATTCGGCGGCAAATCCTCGCCGGGAGAAACTCAACGCGCTCAATAAAATAAAAAAGCTGAACGCGATAGCTCTCATTAGTAGCGCATACCCCACACGCGGGTAAACGCTTCGATCACAATCTTGAAACTCATTTTACTTTTACCGACACGTCGATCTTCAAAGACGATCGGAACCTCAACGCCGTCAAAACCGTTTTTCAAAGCGCGATATTTCAATTCAATTTGGAAGCTATAACCATTCGACTTCACCTGATCGAGGTCGATCTTGCGAAGAACGTGGTTTTTCCAGGCGTTGAAGCCGCCCGTCCAGTCCCCGAGCGGATATCCTAAAATTAGTCGTGTATAAAGACTCCCGCCGCGCGAGATGATTTTGCGGAGCACGCCCCAGTTGACCGTACGCCCTTCGGGCACGTAACGCGAACCGACCGCAAAATCTTTTGAAGCGACGGCTTTCAAAATTTTAACGAGGTCTTCTGGGCGGTGCGAAAAGTCGGCGTCCATCTCAACGATAATGTCGTAGTAGTTTTCGAGCGCCCATTTAAAGCCGGCGATGTAAGCGCGGCCCAGACCCTCTTTTTTTTCGCGGGAAAACAAGTGAACGCGTGATTCGTTTTTTGCGATCAATCGCACGATGTCGCCGGTTCCATCGGGAGAGTTATCGTCGATGACGAGAATGTGCGTGCTCGCGTCAGTCGCGGCAAGAACTGCCGCGGTAATCGCTTCGATGTTTTCTTTTTCATTGTATGTCGGGATGCAAATTAACGCCGTCATCGATTCATTCGCTCACTCATCGAGGAAGCGTAGCGCGCGCCCTGAGGCCTCTCAAGCCTTTTTGCGAATCAGCATCGGAAGCTTGGGAGGCGGCGAGAAGATCGACATCGGATCTTCCATGCGCTCGCCGTAGTAGGCCCTCACTCGTTCGGCCGCAAGCTCGGGCTTCTTCTTGTAAAGAACAGGATCGAATCCGCAATGCCGACACGCGATCGAGAACCGCCAGCGAACTACGATAAAAATCTCGGCGACGATGATGGCAGCGACGAAAAAGATGACCAATCTTGGATCAAAGTCCTGCCAGACGATGAAGCTCACTAAAAAACTCACGAGAGCGCTCAAGGCCACATCAAATGCGGAGACATGCCGTTTTCGATAAACAACGCGCTCCGAACGACAGAACGCGCAGAAACACTTCCTTGAGACTTTTGCCATAGTCTTATGGTGCGGGTGGTTGAAGGACGGCGAAAGTCCTGGCTGGAAAAACGAGCCCTTTGGGTGGAGCCTTGCGGTCTTCAACCCGACAGACTGGACTAGGTCACTTTTCCAAATCTGTTTCTTTAACGGAACGAGTCCCCTAGACTAGAAATAGGACTCCACCCAAACAAAGGAACTTGAACACGATGTTCAAAAGTCTTGCTCCGATCGCGCTGGCGGCGCTTCTTCTCAACGGACACTTGGCCCTTGCCGCCGACGACACGATGTCGAACGACGAAGGCGAAACGATTGGCTACGATGCGATCGTCGATCAACTCAATCGCCAAAACTCGCAACAAGCCGCAACCGTTCGAGCGAAGGCCGCAAGCCAGACGGCGGCTTCGAGCGAGAGCGCTTTCGATACGGTCTGGATGCACGGCGGAGTCGGCTTCGCGAACTACATTGAAGATCTACGTTTCGACGATGGAAAGACCGCGACTTTAAATCAAAAGGGAATTCAAGCCGCGCTCGGGGTTGATCTCTTTTCACCAAATTGGATGGCTGAGGGCACGGCCCGCAGCTTCGGCGAAGATGGCGATTCAAAGGTTCGCTCGAGCGTTCATGAATTCGAACTCAAAATTTTATACAAAGATCGTTTGAACGGAAGATTCGGTTACCGCGCAGGCGCAGGGCTCACGGGTCGTTACCTCACGCTAAAACGTTACGGTTTTGCCGACCAAGATTATACAACTCCGACAAGCGTCGCGACACTTGGCGGTGATGCCTTTATCACCGACCGCTTCAGCCTTGGCGTCGACCTTAACGCACGAAACTCATTGATCGGCGAAACGATCGATCACAACTCTTACGACATGACCTTACGAATCGACGCTCACTTTTAATTTTGTCGCGTCGCCTTTGGCGAAGACGTTGCTCCTTCACTCCGTTCAGTCGTCACTACCAAGGGTCTCAGGCCCTTGGAACCTGGAGCCGAAAGTATGGTTTTGTTTTTGGTCACGCTCGCGTTTGCTGTTTTTATTCTCGGCGTGAGCTTTGCGTTTCAAGTCTCGCAGAAGCGAAAACGCGCGGTGCGATTTCGCGGCCTGCAATTAAAACCAAACTGTTTGCTGACGCGTTACCCGATTGCTTTTTTGAGCGGTCCGCGTACGGTCTTTCGACTCTTCGATCACTGGAATGATATCCCGCTTTACCTCCGCGAACACGGCTACGAAGTTTACGTCATTGAACCTGCAGGCCGGAATCTACAAGAGCGCACCGAAAGCGTTCGCTCCGCGGTCGCGCAACTCGACTCGAACTGCCACTTGATCGCCGACGGAAGCCTCGAACCCGATCTCTTGGCCCTCGCCAAAATGAAGATGTCGAACGTCTCTAGTCTGACTCTGGTAAAGACTCGGCAGCGTGACCGTTACGCTTCAAAGCTTCATTCAATTTCCGTCAATGACTTAAAACCGCTCTCCGTCGCCGTCGACGTCTTCGAAATCGACGAGCCAAATGGATTGTCTATTCCTACCGGCTCCGACCGACTGAAGCTTGTTTTGTTAGGCGCCCATAACTTTTTAATCAAACGGCGCACGTTGTTCGTTCATCCGCTCGAAACCGCGGAAGTCACTGCGAGAAGTGCGAGTTTTCAAATCGAAGAACGCTTTTTAGATCTCGCCATTTCACTTGCCGAAAGAGATTTGATCAGGTCCGATTGAGCCGAATGGACCAAAACTCAACATCGCCAGCACATCTGAAGACACTGCCATTCATTCTCGGTTCTTTTTTGAAGGACCCGGTCGGCTTCGTTCGTCGCCCAATCGACTTCACCTGGACTCTCAGCTTCGCTCTCTTGGCAGTCTCCGCGCTGGTTTCCGGCGGTGTTTCGGGTGCGATCACGCACAACTCGATCGATTTTCTGATCGGCATCTTTATTTTTCCGATCACGTCGGTCGTCGCTTCACTCGTCTTCGGATTTTTTATTTACTATTACTTTTCGCTCTTTAAATCGACGTTCTTAGATTTTCGCCGGCTCTTGTCTCTCATCAGCGTTGCTCTTGTGCCGTATTTTCTTTTTCACACGGTTTCGAGCTATCTCATCCCTATCGATCTTTTGGGATTTGCGTTTACCTGCGTGCTGTTAGTCGTCGGGCTCGCCGAACAATTTGGTCTTGATCGTAAAACGTGCTCGCGTCTTGTCGCCGGCCTCGCACTTTTATTCTTTTTGGCCTGGTCGATCGCCCTGGTCAGAAACTCCTATCAATAAGCTCCTAGAGGTACCCGTCGACTTTTGCAGCCGCTAAAGCTTCGGCAAACGGCGGCCGGCTAACTTCAAACGCCGGTCGATCCAAAACCGCCGGCGCCTCGAACTGATGTCGAAAGATCGTCGACCACTTCAAATTCGGCTTGAATGACCGGGCATACGACGAGCTGAGCGATTCGGTCTTGGTTTTTGATCTCGACGGACTCTTGCCCCAGATTAATTAAAATAATTTTCACTTCACCGCGGTAATCGGCGTCGATTGTTCCGGGTGTATTCACGAGGCTGATCCCCTGCTTTGCCGCAAGGCCGCTGCGTGGCCGAGCCTGAATCTCAAATCCGGCCGGGATTTCAAACGAAAGTGCCGTCGGGATCATCGCACGCTCACCAGGTTTTAATACAATCGTCGCCTGAACTTGAGCGCGAACATCGAAACCACTTGCGAGCTCGGTTTGGTAGGCTGGCAAATCGCCTTGATAGTGCGCCAGCCGTTTAATCTTCAGCGGTATTTTTTTCATCTTTGAACTCCTAGAGACTTTCGAGCCATTTCTTAGTCGGCGCTTCAGGCAGCTGACCCATGAGCAAAATACTCGGACTTTCAGGGCGAAATTTTGATTCGATGTAGTCATGAACAGATTCTAGGGTCACCTTCTCTACGTCACGAACAACTTCATCGACAGAACGATAACGTCCGAACATCATTTCGTTCACGGCCAACGAGTTCATACGACTCTCGACATCGTCGGCACCTAAAAGAATTGAGCCCTTCACTTGCGTTTTAAAGAGGTCAAGATCGGCTTTTTTTATGCCGTTTTTCTTTAGACGCTTTAACTCGCGTAAAATAATTTCGATCACGGTCGGTGCGTGTTTGGCCTCGGTGCCAGCGTAAATCAATTCCATTCCGACATCGGCGAATGTTGTGAGTTGCGAGAAGATTGAATAAACTAGACCGCGCTCCTCGCGCACCTGTTGGTAGAGGCGCGACGTCATACCGCCACCCAAAAGCGTGTTGACCACTGTGGCTTCAAAACGATGTGGGTCACGGAAGTTGATTGATGGATAGCCGACTAAAATGTGCACTTGCTCGCTCGTGCGCCGAACAACGTCACGGAACTGGTGCGCCTGAGGGGGGCTTAACAAAATCGAAGAACTAAGAACTTCGGGGGAATTGGGCCCCGGAGGACGCGAATCGGCGAGGAGGCCCGTTTTTGCTTCCGTTCGAGCTTTCCGTACCGTCTCAGGTTTCCGGTTAGAAGCAGAGACGCTGCGCTTCGCTTGCTCCGTGCGGGGAGGCTTTAAATATCTTTTCACGAGGTCAACGACTTCACCGTGGTGAATATTGCCCGCAACGCTAACGATCATATTGTCGGAGGTATATTGGCGCTGATGAAAATCTAAAACCGTTTTGCGGTCCATCTCTTCGATCGACGCTACACTCCCGAGAATCGGTTTTCCGAGAGCCGAGTCGTTATAAAAGCGTTCGAAATATTTGTCGAAGATCGTGTCTTCGAGCTGATCTTCGGCCATATGGATTTCTTGGATAACGACTTGTTTTTCTTTTTTGATGTCGGCGCTTGCAAAGGTGGGCCGACAGACCAAGTCCGACAAAATATCGAGAGAAAGGCCCACATGCTCGCTCAATGAATGAGTAACGAACGCCGTGTTTTCTCTCGATGTAAACGCATTCAGATCACCGCCGACGGCTTCCATATCGCGCGAGATTTTGTAGGCACTGCGTTTTTTCGTGCGTTTGAAAACCAAATGCTCAATGAAGTGCGCCAGCCCCGCTTCGTTCGCTTGCTCATGCCGGGTTCCGCGCTCGATCCAGACTCCGCAGGAAACCGCGCGGCTCGTCGGGTGTGCTTCGGTCAAAACCGTGACCCCGTTTTCAAGCACGAATTTGCGAAATTCAGGCGCGGGCCATTTGCGAAGCGGCTTCGCCGAATAAGAAACGCGCTTCGTTCCCGAAGCGCGTTGATTTTTAGATTTGGCTTTTCTCTTTGCCGGCATCAGTTAACTGATCACTGGCTCAATGAAGCTTTGTGCGAGAGCTTGATGCGCCCCGCGCGGTCAATCTCGAGAACTTTAACGTCGATCTCGTCGCCCTCGTTAACAACATCCGAAACCTGACGAACGCGCTCGTGCGAGAGTTCAGAGATGTGCACGAGGCCTTGAGTGCCCGGCATGATCTCAACGAACGCACCAAAGTCCATGAGCTTCACGACGCGGCCTTTGTAGACCTTGCCGATCTCAGCTTCTGCGCAAATCTGGTTGATGATCTCGATCGCTTTCTTAGTCATGAGCGGATCCGCCGACGCGATATTGATCGTTCCGTCATCTTGGATGTCGATCTTAACGCCCGTTTGCTCGATGATTCCCTTAATCACTTTACCGCCCGAACCGATCACTTCACGAACCTTTTCAGGCTTGATCTTGATCGTCTCGATACGAGGAGCGTACTGCGAAATCTCGCCGCGAGGCTTCGAGATCACTTTTTCCATCTCGGTTAAAATGTGCAATCGACCTTCGCGAGCTTGCTGAAGAGCTGTCTGCATCACTTCGAGCGAAACCGAATCGATCTTCAAATCCATTTGCAAAGACGTAATACCTTCGCGTGTTCCGGCAACTTTGAAGTCCATATCGCCTAAGTGGTCTTCGTCGCCCAATATGTCAGAGAGAACGGCGAAGCGGTCGCCCTCTTTGATCAGGCCCATCGCGATGCCCGCAACGTTGCCTTTGATCGGCACACCCGCATCAAGCAAAGCGAGAATACCCGAACAAACTGTGCCCATCGAAGATGAACCGTTTGATTCGAAGACTTCGCCGACGAGACGAATCGTGTATGGGAATTTTTCAAAGTCAGGAAGGATTGGCTTGATCGCCCGCTCTGCTAAGTTTCCGTGGCCGATTTCGCGGCGGGATTGACCGCCCATGCGACCAGTCTCGCCAACTGAGAACGGAGGAAAGTTGTAGTGAAGTAAAAACTTACGCTTCAACATGCCCGCGAGCGAGTCGATGTATTGTTCGTCATCGCCTGTTCCGAGAGTGACCGTACCCAAAACTTGCGTTTCGCCACGTTGAAACAAACCTGAACCGTGCGCACGAGGTAAGATCGCCGTTTCGCACATGATCGGACGAACCGTTTTCATATCACGGCCATCGATCCGAACTTTATCATCGAGAATCATCGCACGAGCGACTTCGTACTTCAGATTTTCAACGATGAGGCCGAGATCTTTTTTGCGAAGAACGGCCGCATCTTTGTCAGAAACAGTTTTAACAAATTTTTCGTCGGCTTCTTTTTTCGCTGCATCAGCGGCCGCGTAGCGACCTTGTTTTTCGCGAATACCGAGGGCTGCTTTGATTTTTGGCGCCAAAAACGAGCGTACTTCTTTTTCGAACGCTTCGTCGATTTTGTAGGGTTTGAAATCGCGTTTTGCTTTTGAGCCCGTTTTGGTGCGGAGTTCTTCGATTGCCGTGAAGACTGGCGTCATCGAATCGACGGCGGCTTTCAATGCAAGAACCGCGTCAGCTTCGCTAACGAATTTCGTTTCGCCCTCAACCATCAAGATGCCGTTTGGCGTGCCGGCTACGAGCACGTCCATGTCAGACGTCTCAAGCTGCTGCGAAGTCGGATTTAGAATGAACTGACCACCAATGCGCGCGACTTGAACGAGGCACGTCGGTCCGTTGAATGGAATGTCAGAGATGTGCAGTGCTGCCGAAGCGCCGATTGAAGCGAGAGTCTCGAGTGGAAAGGTGCCGTCGTAAGAAAGAACTGTGCCGACAACTTGTGTTTCGAAACGGTAGCCTTCTGGAAATAATGGACGAATCGGACGATCGATCAAACGCGCAGTCAATGTCGCGTTGTTTGTTGGACGACCTTCACGCTTGAAGTAGCCGCCGGGAATTTTGCCGGTTGCGTAGAACTTCTCTTGAAACTCAACAGTCAGAGGGAAGAAATCGAGCGTCGATTCGCGGCGCGAGCTCACTGCGGTGACGAGCACTATGTTGTTACCTGAAGTCACGAGAACTGATCCATCGGCTTGTTTCGCGAGACGACCCGTTTCGAGCGTGATCGTTTTTCCACCGACTTGAGCGCTGACAGTAATCTTCTGCATTCCTGGCTATCCTTTTGGCTGTTGTCTCAGCCTCTTTTTTTGGTTCGTTTATGTTTTGCGATTAGAGCCCGAACAGCACGCCGATTCAATAGTTTCGGGCGTGCGTAAGGGCAAAAAAAAGGATGCTTGTTAGCATCCTTTTTTGACCGAGACTTTGACTCAGACCTGACTGGCCGCTTACTTGCGGAGTTCGAGTTCCGTGATGAGTTTCGTGTACGACTCAGGGTTCTGTACGCGAAGGTACGCCAGGAGTTTCTTACGACGGTTGACCATCGTGACCAGACCACGACGGCTGTGGACGTCTTTTTTGTGGATCTTGAAGTGCTCCGTGAGTTCACGGATGCGGTAAGTGAGAAGAGCGACCTGAACTTCGCTCGAGCCTGTGTCCATCGGAGCACGTTGGAAGTGCTTCACGATCTGCGCGGTCTGGTAACTGAACATCTGCCATATCCTTCTGATCGCGTTTGCGATCGACAATTTTAGAAGACGCCTCCCTGGTACCGCGTCATGGCTGGCGCGGTCGGAAGCAATAAATCCTCAAAGATCCAAAAGGTTTACCTAAGGTTACCACGCCGGTCAACCCGTTCCGGATAGGCGCTGCCATCTTGAGGACTTTGCGGATGTCGATGTCTGGCGCTGAATTGACGCCCAGAGCGGCACCAGGTCCATTCAGGAGCTCTTGAGCCGAGTCATCCATCTCGGCATCGTACGTGCGCGCGCGAATCGCGATAAAGGTTTAAGCCTTGTTGAAGACCCGTCGGATTTTATAAAACGCACCGTTTTCGGCCAAGAGCAGTGCTAGCAGATCATCGGTCTCTCGGGAAACGACTCGCACTGGCGGAGGTGCTTCACCGATCCGAACATGCCGGAGTAACTGCGCCTGCAGATTTTTCGAAATCTGGCCATTTTTGAGAAGTGTTTCGCAGTGCCCATCGATATCGATTCGCTGAAAATGCGGGAGCGCATCTCTGAGCGCGACCCACGCCTGCCCAAGCTGGCGGCCGTGATCTTCGGTGCGTGCCTTCCATAAACTTTCAAGATCTTCTAATGAAATCGAACGGCTCACGTGAAACGGCGCAGAGCCAACTCTGCGTAACGCTTCGACCGTTCCGCCGCAGCCTAAATCTTCACCTAATTTATGAGCCCACGCGCGAATGAAGCTGCCCTTGGAGCAACTCATCCTCACAACGACGCCCCCTTGAGAAGCCTCAACGCAGTCGACATCGTAAAATTTCATTTCACGGTCTGGAACGACATCTGGCGTTTCGCCTTTATGGGCGTACTCGTAAAGTTTTTTTCCATCGACTTTGACGGCCGAGTGTACGGGTACTTTCAGCGTCAACAGACCCTGAAGAGCCAAGACGCCAGCGCGAATGTCTTCGAGCGACGACGTCACTGGCTTTTCGCTTAAAATTTTTCCGGTGATGTCCATGGAGTCGGTCGCGACACCGAGTTTGGCTTTCAGCTCGTAGCTCTTATCGCCATTTAAAATATAATCTGAAACTTTCGTCGCTTCACCGACCAGCAAAATAAGAAGTCCGCTCGCTAAAGGATCGAGGGTGCCGGCGTGACCAATTCCTTTGTGTCCCAAAATTCGGCGCGCGCGCCCAACGACGTCGTGGCTCGTGAGCCCAATTGGCTTATCGATGAGCAAAAGACCATTCATCGGATTCACTGGTTAGGACTCCCCGTCGGAGTCAGGGGCGCCTGAATTTGACTTTCGGCGGGCAACGCCTTCGTCGGCGCGACCGGCAGCAAGACTCATCTCGCGTAAAAGGCGTTCGACTTTCATGGCACTTTCAAAACCTTCGTCATAAAAAAAACTCACCCGAGGTGTGAAGCGCATTTTTAGTTTACGAGCGAGTTCGCCCTGAAAATCTTTAGCGTAGGTGTTGAGCTCTTTGACCGCGTCTTTGCGAGCCTGAGCCTCGCGTTTCTCAAAAGCCGAGGGCTCTTCGCCCTCCTCTTGGGTCATGATCATGGTGAAATTGAAATTGGCGATTTTAAGATCAGCACTGACCGAAACTCGTGTCAAAGACACGAGGCCGGGAACGCTGCCGCGGAATCCACTCACTAAGTAGAGACCGACGACATCGCGAACTTCTTTTTCAACTCGGGCGGTGCGGTGCGATTCGCCCCCGCCCCGCTTTTCTGGTGCCCGACCCATGTTAACTCAAAACTGCTGCTTGGTCGGGATACCTAGGGGCAAAGCCCCTAGGTATTCACGACTGTCGCGTAGCGGAAGGAGGAAAGTCTCCGGCAGAGCCGGAGCGACACATTAGTGAAGTTCTCTTATGACTGTTTCTTTTACGAACGCCTCGATCACATCGCCGACTTTAATGTCGTTGAAGTTCTCGATCGACATTCCGCACTCGAATCCGGTCGCCACTTCTTTCGCATCGTCTTTGAAGCGCTTAAGTGAACCGAGTTTACCCGTGTAAACGATTTTGCTTTCACGCAGCAACCGAACTTCGGCGTTGCGTGTGATCTTTCCGTCGACGACGAAACAACCTGCAATCGTACCAGCTTTTGGCACGGTGAACGTGTTTCGCACTTCGGCGCGACCCAGCTGCTTTTCGACGATATCTGGCGTGAGCATGCCGCCCATCGCTTTTTTCATATCATCAACGAGCTCGTAAACAATCGTGTACGTACGGATATCGACACTCAGGCGCTTGGCTGCCGTCAACGCACCCGAATCTGGACGCACGTTGAAACCAACGACAATCGCTTTTGCACTCGAGGCCAAAAGAACGTCAGACTCATTGATGCCGCCGACAGCTGCATGAATGATCTTCGGTTTCACTTCGGCGGTGCCGAGTTTGTCGAACATGCCTTTGATCGCTTCTTGCGAACCGGCCACGTCGGCTTTCAAGATGATGTTCAATTCTTTCACATCGCCTTGTTTCAACTTCGCGAAGATATCTTCGAGCGAAAATTTCGCCTTCGGACCTTGGGCCTCGAGCGCCTGACGACGCTCACCCGCGATTCGATTCGCAGCTTGGTCGTCGGAGACCGCGTCGAACTTATCGCCGGCGAGCGGAACATCCGAGAGACCTTGAACTTCGACCGGCACCGAAGGGCCGGCTGACTTCACGCTCTCGCCTTTATCGTTAATCAAACCGCGAACGCGGCCCGCAACGGTACCGACGACGATCGACTGACCGACTTCGAGAGTTCCGTCTTGAACGAGAAGTGTTGCGACCGGCCCGCGACCTTTATCCATGCGCGATTCAATGACGAGGCCCGTCGCCGAACGCTTTGGATTTGCGGTGAGCTCTTGGACTTCGGCGACAGTGTAAATCTGCTCGAGAAGTTCAGGAATGCCCACTTTCGTGTGCGCAGAAACAGGTACGTAAATCGTATCGCCTCCCCACTCTTCTGGAACCAACTGCTGTTCGGTGAGCTGTTGCTTCACGCGGTCTGGGTTGGCACCCGCTTTATCCATTTTGTTCAGCGCAACGATGATCGGTACGCCCGCGGCTTTCGCGTGGCTAATCGATTCGATCGTTTGCGGCATCACGCCGTCGTCGGCGGCGACGACGATAATTGCGATATCGGTCGCGTTAGCACCCCGAGTCCGCATCGCCGTGAACGCTTCATGTCCGGGTGTATCGATAAATGTAATCAATTTACCCGATTCAGTTTTGACCTGGTAAGCACCGATATGCTGGGTGATGCCGCCGGCTTCACCGCTCGCGACGCTCGCTTTACGAATGACGTCGAGGAGTGATGTTTTACCGTGATCGACGTGACCCATGATCGTGACCACTGGCGGTCGAGTGATCGTCTGCGCGGTTAAATCACCAAACGCCGTGTTCTCGATCATTTGCGCGACCGTCTCATGAACGTTGATGGCCTCGTGATTAAACTCTGGCGCGATCAAAGCGATCGTATCGAAATCGAGTTCGGTGTTCATCGTCGCCATCACACCTTGTGCCATGAGCACTTTCGTGAGCTGGCTGGCTTTAACGCCCATCTCGTTTGCGAGATCCGAGAGCTTCATTGACTGATCGACTTTGACGACGCGCTTTGAAGCCTTCGATTTTGTAATCTCAGTTTTCATCGCGACGCGGTTAAGAGAACCCTTTTTCTTTTTCGGCTGGAAAACCATTTCACGCTTACGGAATTCAGTTGCGGCAAACGCAACGACTTCTTCTTCGCGACCACCGGCACCCGTGCCCGGCCCGCCGGCGGCACCTGGTTTTGCTTTGCCTTTTTTCTCGTCGAAGCGACGACGGGCTTCGAGAGTGGCTTCGTCTTCAACCTCTACTGGTCCCGACGAAACGAAACCCGTGCGAAGTGGACGAGGGCCCTGGCCACCCGCTCCACCTGGAGTAAACGGCATTCCCGGCCGCGAGTTCGGATTCCCGCCGGTATAACCGCCTGGCCGCGACGCTGCTCCGCCCGCAGCAAAACCTGGTCCGCCCGGACGAGAAGCCGCAGGACCTGCGGGACCCCCGCCTGGACCAGGCGCGCTCACGCGCGAGAGATCCATTCGGCCGACAATATTTCGGCGAGGCTCTGAGCGAATCCCGCTCGATGGCCCGCCCGCTGTCATCACGACTTCGCGCTTGCGCGCTGGAGTCGGTGCAGACGCCTGGCCTTCAGGAGTCTGCGCCGCCGCCGAAGCCGAGGGACGCGATACGGACACCGGCACCGCGACCGCAACCGGAGCTTCCGCGACTGAAACCGCCGCTACCGAAGCCGCGTTAACTGCGGCGACTGGCACCGGCGCTGAAGCCGCGAGCTCCGCGGCCGCAGCTGCTTCTTCGGCGGCAAACGCCGCGTCAGCATCGGCTTGCTCTTGCGCATAGCGCGCTTGTTCTGCCGCTTCTGCATCAGCTGCTTCTTTGGCCGCTAGCGCTGCTGCTTCTTCATCTTCTTTCTTACGAACGACAACTTTTGAAGGTGCTTTGCGAACGACGGCGCCCTTTTTCGAAGACGCATTTTCAACCGGCGCGGCGGCTGCCGCTGCGGCCGCCTTTGTTGCCGTTTTCGCTTTGGCGTTGGCCGCGACAGGTGCTGCGGCCGGCGCAGCCGTTTTCTTCGCTACTTTTTTCTTGGCGGAAGGAGCCGGCGCGCCGTCTTCTTTTGGCGCAGCCGCTTTCTTCGCTACTTTTTTCTTCGCGGGAGCTTGGGCGTCGGCCGAATCGGCCGAACCACCTTTTAGCTTTTCGCGAATCTTCTCCATCATGTCGGGCTCAAGTTCTGCCATGTGACTGCGCACGGGCAATTTCCACTCGCGGATCTTATCCATGAGGGCGAGCGGCGACATGCCGATCTCTTTTGCAAATTCAAAGACCTTAGGTTGACTCAAATTCATTGCTCCTCGGTCGGCGAACTAGTTTTAGTCGCGAGTGCCGCCAGCTCTGCGCGGAGGCGGTCGTCGGCTTGCGATTTCGCACTGCCTGACGGTTTTGATTCAGTAACGGCCGCTTTCGGTGCGCTCGGAACCGGAATTCCCTCAAGCTCATACTTAGCGATGAGAGCTTTCGCGTCTTCAATTAACTTGTCAGCTTTTTCAGGCGTATCGTAGCCCGCAATCGCCATCACGTCGGCGGTTGGCGCCGCTGCGAGCGATTGGAAGCTGCCGAAGCCGCTCTGGAAAACGTTTTGAGCCATCGTCTCCGACATGCCCGGGATGAGCATCAGGTTGAAGATCGCATCAGCCGTTCGCATCGAAGCGTTCGATTCGCTCAAGATATCGAGCTTCCAGCCCGTGATCTTCGCCGCCAAACGAACGTTTTGGCCTTTCTTACCGATCGCCAAACTCAGCTGCGAATCTGGAACAACGACTTCCATCTCTTTGTTCGCTTCATCCAAAAACACGCGTGAGATTTCGGCGGGAGCGAGGGCGTTCACGGCAAAGCGTGCAACGTCTTCATCCCACGGAACGATATCGATTTTCTCGCCGCGAAGTTCTTGAACGATGTTCTGAACTCGCGAACCTTTCATACCGACGCACGCCCCGACCGGATCAACCGACTGATCTTTGGAGTAAACCGCAATTTTTGCGCGGGCACCCGGCTCGCGGGCCGCCGCCATAATCTGGACGATACCGTCGTAGATCTCTGGAACTTCCATCTCAAAAAGCTTAATCAAATACTGTTCGCTTGCGCGCGACATGATGATCTGCGGACCCCGCGTCGTTTGGCGAACGTCAGACAAGTAACCTTGGATACGGTCGCCTGGCTTATACACCTCACCCGGAATCTGTTCGCGCGGTGGGATGTAGGCTTCGGTGCGACCTAAGTCGACAACGATCGCGCCGCGTTCGACTCGGCGAGCGATGCCTGAAGCGATCTCACCTTTGCGGGCCTCGAATTCGTTATAAATGATTTCACGCTCGGCATCGCGAACGCGCTGAGTGATAATTTGTTTCGCGGTTTGAGCAGCAATGCGGCCCAAATCGTGCGAATCAAGTTTGATCCCGATCGAGTCATTCAATTGAATGTCCGGGTTCAACTCGCGAGCTTCTTCGATTTTCAATTCGATCTCTTCATCGACGAACGCTTCGGCCGTGACGACCTCTTTGAATTCGTACAATTCAACTTCGCCCGATTCTTCGTTGTACTGAGCTTCGATCTCGCGGTACGTGCCGTATTTTTTACGGGCGGCGACAATCATGCCCTGGATAACGGCGTCGATAACGACTTGTTTGTCGATGCCTTTATCTTTTCCAACTTGTTCGATCATCCGGCTAAGATCTGAAAAACCTTCTGCCATTTTCTTTTCCTTTCGCCTGTCCGTTCTTTTTTTTCCGGCGGCGGTTCGTTGCGTAACAAAAAACACTTCGGCGTCTACCCGCCCGCAGATGCGGGCAGGTCGGACAGGGAGCAAGTCCCCGTCCTCATAAACTATTTTTGCTGACCTCGATTTGCCATCGCGGCCTTTGGATGCGGCTGCCTTGCCACTTTTTGGCCGGGCTTGGCTTTTTCTTCGACGACGAAAACGACGTGCGCTTTCGTGACCGATTCGTAAGGAACGAAGACGTCGACTTGAGGCAAAGGCTCAGCGCCTTTTTTCAAGGCCGGCACGTAGCCAACTTTGATGCCCTTGTCGTCGTACGAAAGAAGCGGGCCTTGGATCTGTTTGGCTTTCGCAAGTTCAATTGGCAATTCCGAATTGAATTGAGCGAGAGGCGCAAACGACTTGACCGAAATAATTTTACCGAGCGCGCCCTGGTAATGTCGCGGCTCTTTGAGAGCGCGCTCAAGGCCGGGACTTGAGACTTCAAGCTGATACTGGCCGCCAGGAATTACGTCTTCAACATCGAGGCGAAGGTTCATCGCGCGCGATACATGAGTGCAGTCCTCGACCGAAACTCCGGCTGGGTCTTTGTCGATCGTCACGCGCAAGACACGAGCGCCCCCTGCTCCGATCATTTCAAGATCGTAGAGGTAGCAACCTTCTCGTGCGGAGACTTCTTCCGCTAGCTTTCGGATTTCTGACAAAAAACTTTCCTGCATGAATGCTTTGAGTGACTAACAAAATCAGCCTGCCAAGGCAAGAGAAGCCTGGTGATTATCCGTAGTTGTATAGGATCGCCGTACCACCGTCGGCGTAATAATGCGGGCGTTGGCCGGCTTCAATAAAGCCTGCCTTCGCGTAAAGCGCGCGGGCAGTGCGATTTTGTTCATGAACTTCGAGCCAAATCGGCTGATCTTGAGGCCGTGTGCGCTTCATCTGCTCTAGGAGTGAGCTCATCAGTCCCTGCCGCTGCGCGTTAGGATCGGTCGCCAGAAAGCTGACCTCCCAAGACGCCCCCGTCACTCTCCAGAGAATAAAGGCCCGGATCGCGCCGCCGTCGGCTGCCACCAGGCCTCGTTCACGACATTCCTTAACCAATTGGCCTGCGCTCCATTGAGGTCCAATCGAGACGCGCGAGGCGGCTCGTGCGGCCTCGAGTACTTCGAAAATCGCTGGCGCGTCTGATTCTTTAAGATCGCGAATTTGGAATGCCATTAGCCCGATATAAAATTTCGCGTTTTATATTTTCGGCGCAAGACCTCGTGCCACTCCAGGAGCCGGCGCTCGACCTGAGCTTTGACGAGGTAAGTTTTTATATTTTCACTAAACGACGAGAACGGCAAACTTCCGAACCGAAGACGATTTTTTTTGTAATAAGACAGCGCTTCGTCGTCGGTCACCGGTGAAAGAGCCGGGTCGCTCTTTAGCTTTTGAAATTCAGCGGCCGCAAGCTTTCGCTCGACGAGCACCTTGATCTCGTCGGGGCCGACTTCCAGATCCTTCCACGCTTGTTGGCTTCCCCAACGCTCTTGAACCTGTAAGATCGCGTGCGCGATTTCGCTCTTGCCTACGTTCGAACCGCCAAGCGTTCGCGCTTCAAAAAAGATCGACCACTCGTCGAGAACGCGCGAAACCTCGCCCGGAAACGATCGCTCAGCACCCGTCAAAATTTTGAAACCGTCTTCGGGCGACGGCGCTTGGCTCTCGACGGCTTGCTCAACTGCGGAATTGATTTTTACTTCACGGCTCGTCACAAACTGATCACCGACTTCGCCGACGACTTTCGTAATCGAAACTGTCGAAGACGGGAGAGCCGCCGGCTTCTCGGCAATTCGTTTTTTGCCGGCGTCTTTCGGCTCAAGAGCCGAATCGGTTGTCGGGTTCAGTGCTGGCTGTGGCTGCAGCATCGGAACGGATTCCGACTGCGCGAACGCGGAATCGGCAAACGCAAAAATGACAAGAAAGCCCATGAGCCAGTGCCTGAAGATCTTCATGGGATCTATTATCAAACGAACCAGACCGCGTGCAAACCTCTAACTGAAAGTCGGCTGAGCTAAAGGCTAGCCCAGACACCCCCTCCGTCGGGAGGCTTGAGTTAAAAGCTCTCGTGAAAGTCGATGATCTTATTCGGGTCTGGCCGAACCTTGACGTTGGTTCGCGGCGAAACCTGAACGTTTGTGGGATCTGTAAACTGATGTCCCGCATCAGGGTCAATGATTCGGACTAGCCGTTCATTTCGCGAGTGCTGCTCAACCGCTTCAACGATAGCGTCAATGGAGTCCGCAGGGTTTTTACATTGCGGTTTGGGCGGGAGACTATACTTTTCGAGCGAAACGTCAGGTACTTTAACGATGGCCACCGTCTTCGCTTGCGCAAAGAAACCAAAAAGCAAAACAAATAGGCTCGCGGTGAGAGATGCCACAGTCGCTCTTCGGACAAAGTCAGAGAAAAAAGTAGCGCGTCTCATTTTGAGCCACATTCATCACTTCACATTTAAAGCTGAAGCAAGATTGAAATAATTGGTCCCGTCGCTAACAAACGTAAACACGTCGACGGCGTTGGCTGTCGACGTGAGTGTCGGAGCTGTTCCACCCGGCCACTTCACGGTTGCCGGCCAACTCAAAGCGCGGCTGCCGGTCGCATCTTGTTTCACGAGAACGGTATAAATCGCGCCGCCCCTCCCACTTGCAAACGTAAACGTCGTCGCTCCCGCAAGCGTGATCGTTTGCGTGTTGCCGGTATTGAAATCGATCGCCGTTGTCGCGGCGTAACTCGGCGAACCGAGTTTCGAATACATCTGCCCATTCACGGTCAACATTGCGTCCGGTGCGGCCGTGCCGATACCGACGTTGCCGGCCGGTGCTGCGAGCGACCCACTGAGGCCGGTCCCGAAGATCACATTTCCAATATTGAGTTGAGAACTCGACGTTGCGCTTGGCATCGAAATCCCAAAGCCCAACCCGATGTTGTACGATCCGGTCGTGACGTTAGTACCCGAATACGGAAAAGGATATCCGCCCACAAAGACGTTGCCGAGACCCGTGGTCACATTTCCACCACTCGAAGTGCCGACAAATGTATTGTAATTGCTACCGGATTTTAGAGCCGCGCCTGCCGACGTACCAAGGATCGTTAACCCATTGCTTGAAAAACCAGCCGCGTCGCCCTGCCCGGCGGCCGCGCCAATCACAGTGTTTTTCTCTTGGTACAGGCCATTCCCGAGCGCGTTAAATCCTAATGAGGTAATCATAAATCCGGTTGATTTAGTCGACGCCGAAGCTCCTACGGCGGTATTGAAAAAGCCAGACGACAACTCGGCCGCCATTGCACCCTGGCCAATTGCCACGTCGCCGTAACCCTGTTGATTTGAGAGCGCGCCAATTCCAACGGCCAGCCATGCATTCGTCGTATTCGAGACAAGCATGTCGGCCCCACCGATTTGATATTTCATCGCACTCGCCGTACCGCTCACCGTGAGAAGAGCCGACGGTGACGTCGTGCCGATACCGACGTTTCCGTTCGCCGCGACTTGAAGTCCGGAGTAGGCAATGTTGTAGGCTTGAGAGGCGACAGTTTGCGAGATGCTCACGGTTAAAGAGATCGCGCTCGCGACAGCGGTAATCGTTCCTGCCGTGACTCCGTTTGCAAACACCAACTGAGATCCCACCATTGCCGAGGTCCAAGTCGTACCTACACCCGTCACGGTCGTCGTTGCTTGAGATGCTGTACCGGTGTTGTACTGCGACGGCGTCACGGATAACTTGCTTGTGGGTGTCTGTGTACCGATGCCGACGTTACCAATGTTGTAGTAAACAGCTGTCCCGTTGCTCGTCCATTGGCTCGCCGATGACGCTACCGCTGTCCAGTTCGCGCCTGTCCACTGAAGGACTTTACCTGAATCGCCGGCCGCTAAGGCCGTCAGGGCCGCGGTATTAACGCTGCTTCCACCCAAGTTTGAATCAACGTAGGTTCGATTTGCCGCATCGGTTCCCGTCGTCGGTGTCGCTAAGTTTGTAATTCGCTGGCTGTTAAAATTAATAGCGGCGGTCGGGGTAAACCCTGTTCCGTTTGATTTTGCGTACTGCGTGGTTGTTCCACCGATCAATGCTAACAGTTCGGTGTAGCTGGCATTCGACAAAGGCGAAATCAGATCGAGTGTTCCATCTGCTTCCGCTACGCGAACAAGCGACTGAGATGTATAGCCAGCCACTTGTTTGGCTTCAAATGCGAAGGGAACAAAGTTGAGCCTCTGTGTCGGAATCGGTTCCCACGTCGACATTGTTTCGTCCTTGAATAAAACATTCAAGTTCCGGCCATCGGTTGAAGCCGGCGTATACGTGCCGGGCCCAGACGTGCAGGTTGCCGGGTTGATCGTATACGTGCCGTGGTTGGCAAAAACGGTATCGAGACTGAGGCCCGTTGAATCTGTTCTCGTGCCCGTTCCATCATTGATCGTGAGGGAAAAAGCCCCGTTCGAGAGACGCATATCGAGAGTCTGAACTTCTTCGTACATCAAGCAGTTGCCGACATCCGGAGTCCGAAGCTGCAGCTTAAATTGGGCGGCTGATCCCGAGAAGACTGAACCGTCAGGTCTTAAAATGCGGCCCTGATAAGTGACGCCAGAGGGAAACGCGTGCGCACCTGTCGCTCCTAAAAGCAAACCGCCAAGAACGCTTAAAGCAGTGATTAAAGCTTCGGTACGCATCTCCCACTGATCGGCAACTTTTCAAACTTCCATGATGTGAATTTGGTCTCAAAATGAGACGTGCGATGAAGCCGTCGCGCTGCTGACACAACGTCAAAGTAAAAAGGCCACCCTTTCGGGGTGGCCTTTAGAAATCATCGAGAGCTCCGGTGGTCGCGAGTCGAACCACCTGCCGACACTCATCAACTTAAACGCAACGAGTTGCAGGTTAGAACGTAAACTTCGCAGACATCGAAGCGATGTAATAAGCGAGATCTTCAACAACCGGAATGCCACCGTTGGTCACTCGCTGATTGTTATACGTAGCCGTGCGGTAACCTTTGTCGTTCGAAGTTTTCGAAGCGATGTTCCACAAGTAACGGAGGTCAGCGCCGATCGAGAAGTTGCTCGAGAGTGCGATATCCAGGCCGGCTTCAAGTCCCGCATCAAACGCATCTGTTGAACCAAGATCTGGACCGTTCGCACCGCTGTTATAAGAGTTGTAGCCGCCAGACGCGACCGAGTAACTCCGGCGAGTGTAGCTCGCAAGTGCGCCAACGGTCGGGCGTAACTTTCCTGGCAACAACTGATACTTCAAGGCTGCCGAGAAGTTGTACTGCGAGAAATCGTAAGTCAGGCCATCAGCAGTGTAACCGGCGATGTTATCGATTTCTGATTGACCGTAAATAAATGATCCTTCGACAACGAAACGCTCAGGGGTAACCATACCGAGCGAAAAGCCACTCGAGAGTTTGCTGCGAATGTTCGCCGTGCTGTAATTCGCCGTTCCGACCAAACCTGAGATGTAATACTGAGCGATGTTCGCGGGTGCGGCGTACTGCTCAGCGAGGGCTGCGCGAACTTCCGACTTTACGTCGACTTTTTCTTCTTTCGAAGTTTCGTCTTCGATCACGACTTTTTTGCGCTTCGATGGTTTCTGCAGAGCGATTTCAACAACTTCCTGTTCAATCACCGGCGCTGCGACAACCGCTGGTGCCGGCGAGGCTGGATTTAAAGCGCTATTGAATTTTTCGCGGCGACGGACCTCATCATCAAGACGTGCTTTTTCAAGCGTCTGTACGATGCCGTCTTCAGTCGCGGCTTCAGCACCCTGACGTTCTTTACGAATCGTTTCCGAAGCTGAAACTTTCACGGGGGCTTCCTGAACGATCGTTGTTGGCGCATCCTGAATGGCAGCCGCCCCCTGATAACCTTGCAAGTGCTGGTTGTTCAGAATGTAAATCGGCGAGGCCGACGGCGCGTTTGCCGTTGCTTCTGCTTGAATCTGCTGAGGCGCAGAAGCCTGAGCTTGGACTTGCGGAGAGACCTCGACGAGCTGATTCGTACGCTCATCGTAGATCAGGGTTTTTTTCGGCTGCGCAGGAGCCGCTTGTGCCACGATCGGTGCGGCCTGCGGACTGACAACCTGCACTTGCGCGGGGGCTTGTGCATAAGCCTGGCTCATCATCACGAAGGCCAGAAAGGCGATAAGGTTTTTCATGCGTTCGACTCCTGAGGACCGTTTAGGTCTGATGGTTCGACGTGGTGATTTAGCAAGCCGTGTGCCGCCCAGCGGCACTTCGCTAAAAGCTTCAACAGCGTGCCCCTGATCGCGTCGCCGGCGAGCCTGCGCGTGCTCACGCTCTAGGCAAGTAACGACTTCCTGGTTTTCGAAGTGGTGCCGAAACGGTCGGTTCGTGAAGAAGAGCCACTTCAAGCCTGAAATAATTTCTTGAGTGCCAGCCGGTGCTCTCGGTATATTCAGCCCTCAAGTCCGAAGTCATCACACGTTGCGGGTATGGTGGAATGGTAGACACGATAGATTCAAAATCTATTGCGAAAGCGTGGGGGTTCAAGTCCCTCTACCCGTACCAACTTTCAGAGCCTCGATTTAATTTGAGCTGAGCGACTGTCTTGAATCCAGGTTTTAAATCATATCCAATAGTTGCGCCGCTCAGGCGCGGGTTCGAGCAAACCCTTTTTACGAAAGCGATGCGATCTGCATCACTTCCATTTTCCCATTTAACTTCCGCAGACTTACAAAGTTCGAGCAAAATTACGGGTGCCGTCGATACGGCACGTTTACTTGCGCGAAGGCAAAGTGATCCTCTGAGCCGCTGATGTGACTCAATTTGAAACATAGTTTTCTTTGGCCAACTCCAT
>JAYTHQ010000334.1:0-9643 GCA_043732445.1 Bdellovibrionales bacterium
TCAGCTAAGCCAGACTTGAAATATGAGATAGGGTTTCGACTGATCGGAGACTGAGATGAGAGACGCTGGATTAGCGCAACTGATTGCGCCGACAACAAGTGAAGAGTTCTTGGCGAAGAGTTGGCCGAACAAACCGTTTGTCGTTCATGGGCTGAGTGGATCGGTGGCGTCGCTTACGCAGCTTCCGTTTCTTCAGTCACTTGATGCACTTTTAAATTCGTGGCCGAATCTTGTCCAGGCGCACTTGCCAGATGTCGCAGACGAATCGAGCGCGGTTGATGCCACTCCCCAAGATGCACGCAAACTTTTTGCAAATCGGATGGGGCTACTTTTTAATAACGTACAGGCCATTTCACCGGAACTCCAAGGGTGGTTGAAAGTCTTGGCGCGTGATCTTGGTTTGCCGTCGTCGACTTACGCGAGATGCATGGTCTACGCAACGCCCGATGGAAAAGGAACGGCGGCGCATTTCGATCAAAATATAAATTTCGTTTTGCAGATTCACGGCACAAAGACGTGGTGGCTGGCGCCGAACGAAAGTGTCGAAAATCCGACCCAAAGATTTACGATCGGCCAACCCCTTGATGCAGAATTAGAATCGTATACCCATGCCGACATGCCGACCGCGATGCCGATCGACGGGCGCAAAATAATTTTGAAACCCGGTTCGATGCTTTTTGTGCCGCGCGGGTTCTGGCACCGGACCGAGGCCGAAGGCGAAGCGCTGGCGCTCAATTTCACCTTCAGCCAGCCGACCTGGATCGATCTTTTCACCCTCGCGCTGAGAAGTCGGCTGTCGCTTTCGCCGGAATGGCGTGAACTCGCTGACGGCGTGACGTCAAAGGACCAGACGCGCCGCCAGCAAGCCCGCGAAAAATTTGACACGCTTCTCCTGGGTTTGATCGATGATCTGCCGAATTGGCGCGCCGCCGATATTCTGGGCGCGACCGAAGGCGAGCTGTAGTCGATTCTACTTCTTTCCACGGTCAGTTTTGTATTGATAGGCCACGGCGTGGTTCTAACTTGTAACATGTTTTTAGCGTGCTAAGTTCGCCGGTCTAAAGAGGTGCGTGATGGATCCGGTGACTACTGCGTCGGTCGAGAAAGCTTATCGTCGTTATGCTCGTTATTACGATCTGGTTTTCGGCGCGATCTTTCATCCGGGTCGTAAGACGGCGATCGAGCACCTTCACTGCCGGCCAGGGAACCGCATTCTCGAAGTCGGTGTCGGAACAGGCCTTTCGCTCGGCATTTACCCGAACAACGTGAAGGTTGTTGGGATTGATCTCTCGGCGCCGATGCTGGCGCACGCCCGCGAACGCGCAGAGAAGCTGCCGCAAGTTGAAGAGCTTCTTGAGATGGATGCGCAAGCCATGACGTTCCCTGATAACTCGTTTGATAAAGTCGTCGCGATGTATGTCGCGTCGGTCGTTCCAGATGTGGGCCAGCTCTACGCTGAAATTCGCCGCGTCTGTAAGCCCGGCGGAGAAATTATTTTTCTCAATCATTTTCAGAATAAAAGCCACGTGATTCGAAAAGTTGAAGCCGTGATTCAACCCCTCGCAGGCTATCTTGGTTTTCATCCTGATTTTCCGATGGAAGAATTTTTGGCCAAGACCGGTTTTGAAGTAACGACCGCGGTTCCCGTAAATCTTCTCGATTACTGGACAGTCTTGGTCGGAATCAACGACAAGTGAGCGATTTTTAATTTCAAGAGCTGACGACAGTGCGGGCAAATCTCTTTTGATTTTTTCGTGCTGATCGGACCTTCGAGAGTCACGACGTGGTGACAGGCCGGGCAAGTGCCGCGCGCTTGCCTGACGAGCTCTTTTTCGTTCAGCGTTCTGCTAAAAACGAGCGCTCCAAGTACTAAAAAACCGGGCACTAAAACAAAGTGCAACATTGGGATCAAAACGCTGACCACCGCGATGCCAAAAAAAATCGAGGCGCGTTTTACGGATCTAAGAAAACGTTCTCGACTTGATAGAGAGGCTAAATCGACCTCACCTTGGGTCGAGGATCCCGACACGTCGGTAAAGGTGCAATGAACTTTGATCACTGGCGCCCTCCTTCCAGTTGCCAATCTAACAGAGCTCCTCGACTTAAGACACGTGGTCATTGTTTTCGTTTGTGGGCATTTCGCTAGACGTCTTAACATATAGCAATGAAACATCTTTTGAGTTCTCTTCTTGTCTTTGCATCGATGTCGACCGGTTCACTTTCGCACGCCCAACAGGCGAGAGTCATTAAGGTCAAAGGTCAGCAAGCGATCGTACAGTTTCCGCAAGGGACCGCGCCCATCGTTGGCGAAACGATGAATGTGGGCGGCGGCAGCGCGCCTGATGGCAGCGTCATTCCGCGTGGAACGCGCGATCACACGCTAGGCTTGTCGACCGCGCTCGGTGTTTTTACGATCTCTGACGGTGGGGGAAGTAAAACTCAGTTTGATTTCACCGGCCGTTATGGCTGGAACATGCAGATATTTGAGTTTGGACCGATCGCCACGATTAGTTATCTTTCGGGTAGCGGCTCGACGACTAGGGGCATTTCGGGCGGAGCATTTTTTGACTTCAATTTTGTTCCGAACGTGATGGGTCAGCAGTTCATCTACGGCGTTGGTGCTGAAGGAACCCTCGGTCAGTCGACTACCACACAAGCGTCGGTCGACACGACGACATCGCTGACCAACTTCCTCATTGCAGGTTATGCAAAATGGTTTGGACTCTCGGATCACTTTGCACTTCGAGGTGATGCAGGTCTCAATATTCAAAGGACATCAGCATCAGTAGCTGCCGTTACGACCGGGCTTCTCGTTCGTGGTGGGATCAACGTCTACTTTTAATGCGTTAACTCGCGCCGCCGGCGCGAGGCTCGGTCGCAGCAAGTGCTCCCTCGGATTTAGCGTTAACTCGCGCGGTTAGCTACGAACGAGTTGTAAAACTGAACGTAAGATTTGAAGCGGGCTCTTTGCGGCCCGCTTTATTTTTCGCTCAAGCTCAATCGCTTGTGCAGTTAGTTCGATTTTGAGCTCGCGAAGCTGCGTAGCTGGCGACTGTGCTTCCATCTCAAAGACATGAATTGTTGCGGTATGATCGTCAACCCATTCAGCGCTCATCGACGCGTTTAAAACTTCCGAAGGTGCGCGCTGACGGCCTTTTGGGCCTTTCTCTAGCCCCGTCGTTGCCCACGGGCGAGCGATTTTCTTCGAGAGCGCCCAGTTTTCAGACGTGGCACCGGCGCCTCCATCGGAATCAGTCGGTTTCGCTACCTTTGGTGCACGAGTGTTTTTCTTTACGTCATTTAAACCAAGAGACATGCGGCTAACTCCGGGTTGAGAGACGGTGACTGCACGACATGCGGTCTACGAGTCGTCTCTAAGTTTACTATTGGTGATTCGAACGCCAGCCAAATTTCTTTCATCAGCGCGCGCATCTCGTTAGCCGCCACCGAAGTGGGCGCGAATTCGGGAATAGAAACCCGCATCGCGGTTGCTTCTTCGCCCTGAATACTTTCGCGAACCGCTGTCACCGTGCATGTCTCAAGATGGCTTGCGTACCATTGGCGAATTTCTTGACTCAGTTTTCGATTCGGCGAAAGTCGCGTGGGCACGAAGAGGTGTTGAAACGAGACATTCATTTCATCTGTGAACTCCTGAAGAAGGGCTCGAAACGTCGTTAGGTTTCGGAAATTATTAATTTTGCATTCAAGAGGTGAAATCAAAACGTCACTCGCAACGAGTGAGTTTGTGATTAAGCGATTCCAGTTCGGCGAACAATCCATGAGCACCAGATCAAATTCACGCTTCAGTGGTGTGATCACGGTGTCTCGTAGCCAATACTCTCGGCGGTTCCGATTCATCAAACTTGAATCGAGCGCGACAAGCTCTGGTGTTTCGGGGATATAAAAAAGATGCGCGAGATCAGTCGGTTTTAAAACGTCGTCGAGTGTCGCGTCGCCAGTATAAATTTGCGCAAGCCCTTTGACGGCGCCCATTTTCGCGAGCGCTTCTTCAAGCGAGTCATCTTCGTTATTGGTTTCACCGAGAGCGGTCGAAACATCACCCTGCATATCAAGACCAACGACACATGTGCGAACGCCGTGAAGAGCTGCCATGCGGGCCAAATTTAACGTGAGTGACGATTTTAGAACCCCACCCTTCGTGACAAAAATTGAGGCGGCGATCGGTCTTTTCAGCGACGGTAAAAAACCGATCGCTTGGCCCACTGTAGAAAGATCGCTCGACGACCACGATTTGAGCTGACGTCCGTCGGCCCCTCTAGAAAAATCGGGTAATGCCGTTCGGGCTTGAAGCGAATCAGGTGTTGCGCCAAAAACGGCGAGAGCCTTTTTGAAGTTAAAATTCGCCGCGTTCAAAGTTCGCCTCCCGTGTGTCAATCAGTCGATCTGATAAGTTGAACAACACTCTCGGGGAGGCGCAATGTTTTTAAATTAGACTTTACTTAACGCTGATTCCAGATCGACGATGATATCATCCGCATGTTCAAGCCCTACGCTCAAACGAACAGCTCGCGCATCAATTCCCGATGACGATTGTTTGTCGCTCGGGATTGCCGAATGAGTCATGAAGCCCGGGACTTCGATCAGGGTTTTCGTTACGCCGAGGCTCACCGCGAGTGTCACGCTGTAGGCGTTTTTGGCAACAGCATTGACGAAGCGCTGACACTTCTTCATGTTACCTTTGAGCGTAAACGAAATCATTGTTCCCGACGCAAAATCGCCTTCAGGCGAGCGTAGAATTTTTTTAGCCAGGGCGTACTGCGGATGTGATTTTAGTCCCGGATAGACCACGCGCTCTATTTTTGGCTGCTTTTCTAAAAACTTGGCAACTTTCAGCGCCGTCGCTTGTTGTTGAGTGTAGCGGATGGCAAGGGTCGGAATGCCGTGAACCAAAATTTGCCAAGCACCTTTTGGATTCAAAATAGCGCCAAAGTCTTTGCGAGCAAGCTTCAGAGAGCGCTCAAAACTTCGCGCGCCCATGACGGCGCCACCCATTTCAGTACCGAAACCCGAAATATTCTTGGTCAAACTCTCGACAACGAGATCGACCCCATATTTCGCGGGCCGCAAAGCCCACGGCGTCGCAAATGTGTTGTCGACAATAGTGATGATGCGATTTTCAGGTTTGCGATTTTTGTTGGCACGTTTTACGTCGGCCATAATTTTTGGCAGATCGGCGAGTTCTAAGTTGGGATTTGAAACTGATTCGAAATAGAGCACGCGAACTTTAGGATCGTCTAGGAGTTGGCGATGCTCGCTCGAATTCATATCGATGAAGGTGTTTTCGATACCAAATCGCGGGAGCCAATCTGTCAGCAGCGAGTACGTACAACCGTAGAGAGTTCGGTGCGCGAGAATTTTTTGTCCCGAACGCATGCATGACAAGAGCGCGCCAGAGATCGCGCCCATGCCGCTCGCGAAAGTGACCGCGCACTCGGTCCCTTCCATCATGGCCAAGCTCTCTTCTAACATCATGGTGTTCGGTTCATCGAGCCGGTCGTAAATTAAGATGCGAGCTTCGGTCTTGCTGGCTTCGCCGCCAAAGTTCATGAAGCCTTGCGCGCCGCGCTCAAGAGAGTCGAGTCGAAATGTTGTGGCGGATGTGATGGGCGGGATGAGGTGGCGAGAAAATTCCCAGGCGTGAGTTGCCGTTTTGCCGTGAATCATCTGCGTGCGCTCTTTGGCGCCATTTACGGGTTTTAGAAGGGCGCTTTTTGAACTGGAGCGTGGGCTCTTTTTTTGCGTCATGGAGCAGTTCTAGCGGGCGCAGCTTAAGAAACAAAGTAGTTTCGGAGATTAAAGGACATGAAACAGGTCTTTTGGCATGATCAGCGAATCTTAAAACGATGTAAAACTCTTTGCCGACGGATCGTTCTGGCGGCAACGTTAGGGCATGAAGATCCAACTCAGAAAACTTGGCGTTCGATTGTTATTTGCCGGCGCGTGTTTTCAAATTCCTCACAAAGGAAGCGTCATGCAAGATCAAAGTAAACTCAATGTGCTCGGCACGGCGCTCACGAGCTGTGGCGGCAAAACCGGCTACTACCGCGACGGATATTGCGCCAGCGGACCAGACGACAAAGGTGTTCACGTCGTGTGCGCCGAAGTCACAAAAGAGTTTCTCGAGTTCTCAAAAGCGCACGGGAATGACTTGGTCACGCCGATGCCGCAATACGACTTTAAAGGTCTCAAGCCTGGCGACCGATGGTGTTTGTGCGCTAGTCGTTGGCAAGAAGCGTTTGATCATCATGTCGCCCCGCCAGTCGTTTTAGAGGCGACGCATGCGCGTGCGCTCGATATTTTGCAGTCGAAGGATTTGCAAAACAGCTGTGCGAAATGAGTTCGCTGATTCTCGGTCGAGACGCGGCGGTCGAAATCTTAAACGGCGAATGCGAAATCCTGCTCTTTCCGAATCTTTTTAGCGCCGCCGAGAGCGCCTGCTATCTCGAGCAGCTTAAAAGCGAAATCGAATGGCGATCTGAATCGATCATGATGTTTGGCAAGCCTGTCCTGCAGCCGCGCCTGACCGCTTTTTACGGCGAGGCGCAAAGGACTTATCGGTATTCTGGAATCACGATGAAACCGAACGCATGGACCAAAACGCTCCTTGAAATTAAAAGTCGCATAGAGCCTTTATCTGCAGTCTCGTTTACAAGTGCCTTGCTCAACCTGTACCGATCTCAAAAAGACAGCATGGGCTGGCACCGCGATAACGAAAAAGAATTGGGTCTAAATCCTATTATTGGTTCGGTTAGTTTCGGGGCGACCCGCACGTTCAAACTCCGCGCCTATGCCGATAAAAAACGTCAGGTCTCAGTCGAACTTGAGTCAGGCAGTTTTTTAGTCATGCGCGGCGAGACCCAAACTCTTTGGGAACACTCGCTGCCAAAGACGTCACGTCCGAAGGAAGCCAGGATCAACCTCACCTTCAGAATGATTCAAGCATTCTAAAAAGATCGTAAGGGACGGAGTCGGAGCCCGCGCATAAACTGTTGCGTAGATAAATGGAAGGCCACAGTTCTTGAGCAGGTGCCGTATCGACGGCACCCTTCATGGAGACACTCCTTATGAAAAAGAGCGCTCTTTGAAACGAGAAAAAGTGAATGTCTATTTAGGGAAGCTGAACTTTACCACTAAGACTCCGGTAATATTTTAGTAAGATCACGCCCGTGATGGTGTGTGATGTTCTGTGACGGAGTCGCTGCTACTGATCTTGCAACTCATTGAAACGATTCGTTTGTGATTTCGCTTCTTTAGGGGCTGTACTAAAAGTCCATGATATTTGGAATGGCGGACCAACCCGAATACGGTACGAACACGTGCTATCTATCCGACTTCATTGAAATCTGCCTCTGTCTGAAACTCTTAAATACGGCCAAAATTCGAGATTTGTACGTGCGCGAGGGAAAATCGCCTGCGCAAATCGCCGCTCATTTCGGCGTCTCTCGAAGTACGATCACGGCTCGTCTCAATGCCCAAGGTGTTCGGCTCGAATTCGGTGACGCTCGATCGAGCAATCCCGATAACTACCGCCACGTGAAACCTCCGTATGGCCACACCGTCAAAGACGGAAAGCTGGTACTGAGCAAGGCCGAGCAACGGGTCTGTAAACTCGTCGTCGAGCGGATCAAGCGCCAAAACCAAAACTACAATGAAGTCGCGCGCGAACTTTCAAAACGCGGCGTCAAGAATCGCGCTGGCAGTTCAAAGTGGGACGGCAAAGCCGTTGCCAAAATATTTAAACGTTGGAAAGACAAACTCTAAAAAGGGGGATCTCACATGAAGGAAATGATTGGCGCAGTTTTAGTCGTCGTCGGAATCTGGGGCGGCACTCGCGTACTCGCTCACTTCTACGACACCATCCAAAAGGCTGCTCTTGAAAAAGCGTCTGAGGGATTGCCATCGCTAGTTGAGATGAATCATAAACTTCACCAATCAGCGAAGGCTGCGCCCTCTGATCGATAGCAAGTTCGAAAACGCTCGTCAGTCGTCGGTGCAAGAAAAGCCAGTGAGATAGCCATTTTTTATTTTGTCATCGCTGTAGCCAACACAGTAAACACCCGCCGTCGCCGCGAAAGGTTTGATATTTTTGTAGCCTTGGTCAGAGCACTGCCGGCGCCCGTCCTCCTGCGCCTCGGCGCAGGTCTGGCCTTTCCCATATGCCGTTGTAAATCGACCGCAAACAATTCCATTTTTTGCGAGTATTGGCTTGTACGCCGCTAGTACATCATCGATTGCTCGTGTCACCCAACCGCCTACAGATGGCGTGCACCAGTCGGTCTTACCCGTTTTAATAAGCTCTTCGACAACATCTGAGTTATCGGGCTTACTGACGACGACGCGCGCTGGACTTTGGTTTCCCCAGGAGTTTCGTGAAAGATTCACGTCGCCGCCGGCCGCAATGAAAAGATTGAACGTGTCGACCCGCATATCGAAATTGCCGCTGAGATTACACGCCCGAGCGAATGCCGAGATACCGTTTGCGTCGAGTGCATTGGGATCAGCGCCGAATTCAAAAAGAAGTCTTGCTAGGTCGATGTCAAAAGGCAAAACGTCGACGAGTAGCGGTGCATCTTGGTAGAGCCAGCCTGTCTGATTTGGATTCGCGCCAAACTGTAACATTGAGCGAATAAGAAGTAAGCGAGATGGCTGAATCGGATCGGTTTTTGGCTTCTGATAATAGGATTGAAGCACTCTTTGCAGTGGAGTTGAAGATGTCGTTGAACTTGGCCAACCGGATGCCGAAGGACAATTTTGGTTGAGATCTAAACCCCAGGATAAAAGCGACTCAGCGTCATCGTAAACGCCGGCGTCGATTTTATCGCAGAGATTCTTTAGTAAGAGGCTGCGCACCGTTGGATCTAACACCTGGCCTGCGGCCTTCTCAAGATCAGCAATAATTGGGTTTGAGACGGCGTAACCCGTATCATCAATGCCGTAGACCCAAAGATATTCATGAAGTGCTATTCGGCGCTGAACGAAGTAAGCATCCGTGCGGGTGGCGCTTGATTCCCAGCGAGTGCGGCTGACCTCAATGCGGAATTCAGATGGATGATTGATGGCATCGACCTCAACACCTCTTAGAAAAAGGTGATCCTGATCTTCGAGTTGAGTTTTTTTAACGACGTCAAAAAACTTCGCCGCATCGATCGAGTATTTGCCAGCAGTGGTCGGGTCTGTTTTGAAGTACGCCGCAAGTTGAATCCCGCGGAGATTAAACTCCTGAAGAATTGCGTCGCCACCGTTGCCGACCATGCCGCCGGTGGCCCACGCGTTCAGACTGAATGTGAGAAGTAGCGCTAAGATTTTCATTTCGGCTCCGGTCGGTCGAGGCGGAAGAACTGCATGGACATTTGATAAACTGCCGTCTTCTCGCCGGTGTTCATGAGTTCCATGAGCTCTTTTTGAAAGCTTCGAATGAGCTCTCGCGCTTGCGGAATTCTCGTAGGATCTATCGCGATTGTGCAACCGCTGAAGTCTCGTTCATCGACCGATTGCTTTTCAATAGCCCCGCCGGCGAGCTTTAACATCTGATGATGATAATTGCGAATTGCTTCGCTCGGGATGTCTCCCATGCGGTAATTATCTTCAAGCTTTTTTAGATCTGAAGACAGAAGTCCTACAC
>JAYTHQ010000335.1:0-9636 GCA_043732445.1 Bdellovibrionales bacterium
CGGGTGTTTGCGCGAGGCGCTTTGAAAGCAGCGGTGTGGCTCCTGACGCAGAAGCCTGGTCTTTACGTGCTCAACGATGTTCTCAAGCGTTAATTAACCCAAGCCGCCAACGCTTGATTTCGCCTTGCGAAAACCAGAAGCTAAGGCGAACTTTCGACACTTTTCGCAAGGAGAAGTCCCCGTGAAATTCTTTATCGACACCGGCGATATCAACGAAATCCGTGAAGCAAATGCACGAGGGTGGGTCGACGGCGTAACAACGAACCCGACACTCGTTGCGAAATCTGGCAAAAGTACTCGCGAACTCATTGCCGAAATCTGCCGTGAAGTGAAAGGCCCGGTTTCAGCCGAAGTCTTGAGTCTTCAGGCCGATAAAATGTTTGCCGAAGGAAAAGAGCTCGCGAAAATTGCTGATAACGTGGTCGTTAAAATTCCGATGTGCGAAGACGGTATGGTGGCGGTTCGAAGATTTACCGCCGAGGGAATTAAAACGAACGTGACGCTCGTTTTTTCTCCGCTTCAGGCTCTCCTGACGGCAAAGGCCGGGGCGACGATGGTTTCGCCTTTCGTGGGTCGTCTTGACGACATCTCGAATGACGGGATGGAGCTCATCAGCCAAATCCGCACGATCTTTGATAACTATGCCTATGACACCGAAATTTTGGTCGCGAGTATTCGCCATCCGATTCATATCCTTCAATCGGCGCTCGTCGCGGCCGATATCATTACCTCACCGATTAAAGTCTTAAAGCAGCTGACTAACCACCCGCTGACAACAGCGGGTATTCAGCAATTTCTTAAAGACGCTGAGAGTATTAAGACGTGAATCTGACTTGTTCGAATCTCTGGGTATCCAAACACTTGACCACTTTAAGGTCTGTCGCAACGGTTACTTTAATCACAGCTTGTTTAGTCTTTCTAAGTAGTTGCCAGACGAACTCGGCCATTCAGAACGTGACGCTGTCTTATAATGCGATAAAGACGGTTGTCGTGAGTAACCTTCCAGGAGGTATGCGGCGCGAGAGTGATAATGGTCGAACTTTGACATCTGGGTTTTTCGACCCGGCAACTTTGAAGCCTGAAAAAGCAGGGTTAAAGATTCACGGCTACGTAGTCGTTGCGATACTGGGCAGCGCTCGCCCCTACAACATTGATGTTCATGCATTCACCGAAGAGAAAACCAAAGATGGCTTTGAACCGCTTGGCGAAAATGTCGACCTAAGTGATCGCCTAGCCGAACGTCTTCGTTCGTCTTTGGCCGATCGTCGCGAAGATCGCAATGTGATTGACGATTTCCGTGCCTTCTAATTAAGCTAGTCATGAATCTGACGAACGCCCAAGGATGGACGTGGCAACTAGCTATCGAACTTTCAAAAATTCTCGGAGGAGCCGCGCAAGCTGGCTTTCGAAATTAGCACCCGTTTTGGTAACGGGATTTGGCTTTGTGGCCTCCGCACTTTTCGTTCCGTCAAACTCTTCGCAAAAAACCGAAGCTCGTATTTTCACGCAAGGTCTTTCGATTCAAATTGATCGTTCATCGCCTGCCTACGCAGCGCTAGAGGATACTCTTTCTGAGGATACTCAAAGTGTGGCGGACTTTGCCGACATGGTCGGCGTAAAAACGTATCAAGCTGCGCCGGTTAAAGTTTTGACGCCGTCTGTAGGGTCGGAACCCGTCGCCCTGCGAATCGTCCGAGAGACTCGTCGAGAAGAGGCGCTTATGAATCAAGAGCGCCTTCAGCGGATTCAGAATTCTCAAGCCTTGGTTGCAGCCTTGGTCAATGTGGCTCAATCACTTCCGGTGGCTCCGCCGACAGCGCCGATTGAACGTTCGGTTCGAAATATTTCTGCGGCTGAGTTGGCGCAGTTTTTTGCTCCGCTTATAAAGTCGCCTCGTCCCGAGCATCTGGCATCGGGCACCCATGTGTTTCCGTCGAGCCCCCAGGCTCAGGCGTCAAACCGCACGGTCGCGCTTAATCAACCGAAGTCTGCGAGTGAGCCGCAGCGCGCTCAGGCCTCAGGGATGGCCTTAGGAATGGCAATGATGTCCGGTGCTGCGCAGTCGCAAATTTGTCTTAACAATCAAAACCAAAATGTTCATCAGCTTGTCATCAGTGGTCCGCTGCAATTCGCCGGCGGTATAGCCATCACGAGCGCGAGCGACCGAGTTGTCGTTTTCCGCGAAGACGAAGAAGAAAAAATGGAGCCGGCAGCGGTTTGGCTCAAAGATGCAAAATATGAAGTCTTCGTTGATCAACCGGTTGGTCGATTGGTTGGCGAACTTCGCGCGAGCAGTGGTGAAGTCTTGGGCCGAGGATACGTTGACCTCGCCTGCTTGCCAAAAATCGAAGCCCGGAATTACAGAGTGGATCGAATTCCGATGACGATCGCTCCGGTTCCGCACGGAATCATGGGGCGTGTCTTAACGGCCGCGGTCGCGTCGCAAGCAAATCCAAAAGCAAAAGTGCGTCCTGTTCCAAATGCACATATTCAACTGGGCCAGCTGCCGTTTAGCACTTTAAGTAAACGTGATGGACAATTTAGCGAAGAGAGTTTGATTGAGGGCTCGTTGATCGTGGCCCATGTCGATCGCCCGGGGCACTGGAGCTCGATGGCGTTTACACATGTAGGATCGTCGATTGATCTTGCGATGTTCAGCGATCAGACAATGCGCTCAATTATTTTCGCCGCAACAGGATCAGACCACGCAAACGAAAACACCTCGTTCGTTTGGGGAAAAGTCACTCGTGGCGGAGTCGCTGTGGCCGGCGCAAAAGTGGATCTGATGACGTCGACTAAAGAGATCAAACCAATTTATTTCAACGCGATGATGCTTCCAGATCCGACTTTAAAAGAAACGTCTGAAAATGGTCTGTACGCATTCTTTCCTCTCGAACCGGGTTCACACGCTGTTCAGGCCACCGACGGCCATAGCGTAACTGAACCTGTGCTCTTTCCGACCGATGAACAAACAGTGACACAAGCGAACCTTGAATTAGCGGTGACCAAGCAAGCGAAGCTTCGAGTTTTCGATGCGTTTAAGACCGACTGGCCGCTCGCTGCCGAGGTGACTAGCACGGGCCGCAAGCGCGGCGTGGTCGTGACCAGTACGGGCGAAAAAAACGTAACGTTCACCGGCGGTGACGCACTCTTGATTCTCGACGCTGACGCTGGCTCAAGTTACGACCGAGTTCGCGTCGTCGTTCCGAAGTCTGAGCACAAAATCGATTTTCCGATGATCCAATCTGTCTGGCTTGATCGGATTCGCGGCGCGGTTCGTTTTAATCCACTGCCTAGTGCCGGTACGGTTGTCGGGCTGATTCGTGGCGCAGACACCTACCGGGTTTCGCTTGAAGAAGGATCAATTACGCCGACGACGAAGATTGTTTACTTCGATGCAAAAGGCGAAGTGATCAACACTCCTTACGGAATTCGCGGCGGTGGATTTGTGATTTTAAACATGCCGCCGGGCTTCCGAACGGTTCTGATGCAACCCTCGGGTTCGTCAAAGGCGCTCGCGACCACGGTTCTTGTCGAGAATCGAGTCACGAACGTGATTTCCAAAGCATTTTAAGATTTCAAAACGCGCTGGCGATGCGTTCGGTCGAGACGAAGTGTTCGACGCCTACTCGCGCGCGGTCAGGCAAGTGAAGTCGAAAGCCGACTGGCAGGTAAGAATTAGATTTTGCGACCTCGGCAAGATCTGGATTCATCAGTAAGAACTCATCCATCGATAAACCGCTCGAGCGAACCACGTCGCTTAAGCGAACTGATTTTTGAACGCGAACGATGGTTGGTTGAAATTCAGCGTCGCGATCAAGTTTGCCGAAAATCAAGTCGTGGTAGCGTTCGGCGTAAAGTGCGCCTAAAAATTCTGAGTAGAAATTTGAAGACGCAAAGTCGAACGTTCGAGAGTGGTAGCGCGCAACGACGGTTCCGAGATCTTTCGACCCCGCGGCTTTACACGCTTTACGTACACCAGCCGGGCCATGATTCCAAGCGGTGACGGCTAAAGGCCACGAGTGACCGAGAATCATGTGATTTTCTTTTAGCAACATGGCCGCCGCCTCCGAGGCTTTAAACGGCGAACGGCGCTCATCAATTTTTCCGTTAACGATCAAAAATTTACGGCCCGTATCGCCCATGAATTGCCAGATCCCGCTTGCACCAACTTTACTGACCGCTTTTTTATTAAAGCTTGATTCAACAAAGGGAAGACGAGTGAGTTCGATGGGTAATTTTTTTGCTCGGAAAATCTTTTCCATTGAACTCAAGTAGCGCGGGCTGACCTGAAGACCCTCGACAAAGAAGTTTCGCTGACCGGTTTGAACCCGGAGATCAGCGAGAGCCTCGCGCGCAGCCTTCTTCAAATTTTTATTCAGGCGCTGCAGGGCTTCGGCGACAGGTTTTTCTTCGGCAGTCAGTTTTGACGGCGCAACACCTTTTGCCAGCTTCGAAAGTACCGTGCGGACTTTCAATGTTTCTGACTTAACGAATTTATCGGCCTTCACGTTTCTTAACCAGCGCACGCGAGGCGCGCTCGCATTTATAATGTCGCTAACGTCGACAACTTTATAAACGATCCAAGGGTAACGCTGATGATGAATGATGCGGTGGTTTTGATCGTATTTCGTGTAGACATCAAACCAAAAACCGACGCGCTCGCGAAGTGTCGTCGTGACTTCGAACTGACGATCGATTCGATTTTCAACATCATCTAAAACGTGATCGCGATCGAAAACTGGGTTGTCGGCAATGGTTTCCGTTGGCGCGTTTTCTTTACCGACAACGCCTAACAAGAACGGGTTGACCTGAAGCCCGTCGAGCAATGCCGAAGGCGGAGCCTGAAGCGATTGAGCTTTTGGCGCGACTACCGACGGATCAGCCTCGGTGAAAAGTGAAACTGCCGGTTGGTCCGTCGAATAACCAATATCGACGGCGACCCAAAGAAGCACGGCAAGAACAGCTGAGAGACAAGCCAAACCCACCAAAATACGTCCTGTAACGACGTGGTTGAGACCACGGCGAACCAGCGACGACTGACGCGATGAATGGTTTTGACTAGAATCCATGACGTTAATTGAAAGCAACCGGGATGCCACAAACAGCGCCAGCAAATACAGCGACTTAGCAGACAGAACGTCTGACTTTTCGACTACTTATGCATGACAGCCGACTAACTGTTAGACGGCGCAAAGACCTAGCATGAAAGACCCACAGGCGGATGGCCGCTAGTGGGCACTGGAAACGGAGCGAACACCCGCGGGTGATCCCCAGCGTCTAATCCGGAATACCGAACGAAATATTAAATTCGATTCACGCTCTCGAGATCGGCCCAGTCGAATTAAACCGTGATTGTTTCTTTGTAGAGGCCAAACACGCTACGAAGCGCGTCCGAAATTTCACCAAGGGTCACGCCGGCTTCGACGGCATCAACGAGCACGGGCATTAAGTTGGTCGTTCCGCCGGCTGCGTTTCGAATGCGCTCAAGTTGCGACGCTACTTTCGCCTGATCACGCGACGCTTTAAATCTGACCAGTCGTGAGATTTGTTCAGTCGCGACTGTTTCCGATATTCTTAAAACCTCGGTCTTCTCTTTTGAAGCTTGAACGAAATCATTTACGCCAACGACAATTTCACTTTTTGATTCTACTGCCCGTTGAAAGTTGTAAGCAGCTGTCTGAATTTCGCGCTGAATCCAGCCGGACTCTATGCATTTGACGACGCCCCCTTGAGCTTCGATACGAGCGATGTAGTCCGAGGCCGCTTTCTCGAGTTCGTTTGTCAGTGATTCAACATAGAATGAACCGGCGAGCGGATCGATCACGTCGGCAGCACCAGATTCGTTGGCAATAATCTGTTGGGTCCGAAGGGCAATGGTCGCCGCTTTTTCGGTCGGTAAGCCCAGTGCTTCATCCATCGAGTTTGTGTGCAGGCTTTGCGTACCGCCAAGTACGGCGGCCATTGCCTGGAGTGTCACGCGTACGATGTTATTTTCGGGCTGCTGCGCCGTGAGCGTGCTGCCGGCAGTTTGCGTGTGAAAGCGAAGGCGCCACGATTTGTCGTCTTTAGCCTTGAAGCGGTCGCGCATGATGTGAGCCCACATTCGGCGAGCGGCACGAAATTTTGCGATCTCCTCGAAGAAATTATTGTGGCCATTGAAAAAGAAGCTCAGGCGAGACGCGAACTGATCTACATCAAGACCTGCGGCGACTGCGGCCTCGACGTATGTGATTCCGTCAGCCAATGTGAACGCGATTTCCTGCGCGGCCGTCGAACCGGCTTCTCGTATGTGGTAGCCCGAGATCGAAATCGTATTCCAATTCGGCACGTATTGAGAGCAGTAACCGAAGATATCGGTAATCAATCGCATCGACGGCTTGGGCGGGTAAATGTACGTTCCGCGCGCGATGTACTCTTTTAAAATGTCGTTTTGAATTGTTCCAGTCAGCTGATCGGCCGAGATGCCGCGCTTTCTCGCGACGGCGATGTAGAACGCGAGCAAAATCCCGGCAGTTGAATTGATGGTCATCGACGTCGAAATTTTTTCGAGTGGAAGATCCTTCAATAGAATTTCCATATCTTCGATCGATGAAATGGCGACGCCGACTTTTCCAACCTCGCCCGACGACATCACATGATCAGAGTCGTATCCCATTTGCGTCGGAAGATCGAAAGCCACCGACAGGCCCGTTTGACCTTTTTCGAGCAACATTTTGTAGCGAGAATTACTTTCCGAGGCCGAACCGAAGCCGGCGTACTGGCGCATGGTCCAAAAACGGCCGCGGTACATAGTTTCCTGTACGCCACGTGTGTACGGAAAGTCTCCGGGTGCACCGATTTCAAAAGCCGTTCGCTCGTGACTCCAGTCTTGCGAGGTGTAAGCGTCTTTTAGCTCGAGACCGCTAGAGGTGAGGAAGCGGTCTTTTCGAAGTTTCGTTTTTTTAGCTGGGGTCGTCTTTTGGTCGGACATTATTTTTTTGGCAACGGTTCAAAAGAGATTAGTTTCTGACCACTCTCAACGCTGTCGCCCGGGGCGACGAGGATGTCTCGAATCTTGGTGTCGTGCGAAGCGCGCATTTCATTTTCCATCTTCATGGCTTCCATGATCAAGATTGGTTGATTTGCCTTAACAATGTCACCGGCCTTGACGAGAACTTTAACGATCTTGCCGGGCATACCCGAGACGAGTTGATCGCTTCCGCCCAGTAAACCGCCTTTTTTCAGGCTCTCGTGCAAAATCGTTTCGTCGTTATAGATCGTCACTTTGCGGTAAGCCGCGCGTGTGTAGACGTTGTATTCGGTGTCAGAACCAACAACGTCTAAAACGTACGATCCACCCTCAAAGAGAAACGAAATGACGTTTTCGACGAGGCGATAATCTTCTTTTGAAATCTGATACTTCACCCAATCAAGAGATTCCTCTTGGAGATTGATCAGCCAGTGGCGCTTTGTTTCGTTGATGTCGATTTTGTAGTGTTTGCCGCTCAGGTCAGCTTCGAAGAACATTAGCGTAACCCTTCTTCGCGCGCGATTTTTTTCCAACGGCTCGCGACGTTGTACTCAGACACCGCTTTAGCTTTTTTGTCGTTGTAGGCGGCGATCGCGGCAGTGATCAAAAAGACGTGATCATCGACTGCCTTAAAAAGCTTAGGTTCCTTTAATCTCAACTCTTTCTCGACGAACTGCGTGGTGTACGTTCCATCGAGAAACTTCGGGTGCTGCAGAATTGATTTATGTAAGGAAATATTGGTCTTGATGCCGGTGATCGTGAATTCGGTCAGTGCCCGATCAAGACGACGAATCGCTGAATCGCGCGTAGGACCAAAAGCGATGAGCTTCGAGATCATGGGGTCATAATAAATCGGCACTTCGTAGCCAGGGTACGCATACGAATCAACTCTGATGAATGGACCTTGCGGGTGACGGCAGCGGCGAATCAAACCCGGTGACGGAACGAACGTTTCGGGATCTTCAGCACAGATCCGGGCTTCGATGGCCCAGCCACGCTGAACGATGTCTTCTTGCTTAAACGAAAGTGGTCGGCCGAGGGCGACGAAGATTTGTTCCTGAACGAGATCCGTACCCGTCACGATTTCGGTGATCGGATGTTCCACCTGAAGACGCGTGTTCATCTCCATGAAAAAGAATTCTTTGGTGATGTTGTCAAAAATAAATTCAAACGTCCCGGCGCCGATGTAGCCGATCGCTTTTCCGGCCTTCACCGAGACTTCGCCCATTTTTTTACGAACCTCAGGCGGCAACGATGGCGACGGCGATTCCTCAATGACTTTTTGATGGCGGCGCTGAACTGAACACTCTCGCTCGAAAAGATGAACAACGTTGCCGTGCATGTCGCCGAAAATCTGAATTTCGATATGCTTTGGATTTTGAACGTAACGCTCAATGTAGACGGTGTCGTTCTTGAAATAATTGAGACCTTCAGAGCGCGCCGCTCGGTAGCCAGACTCAAGCTCTTCGTCTTTATAAACGACGCGCATGCCTTTGCCACCACCACCAGCAGTCGCTTTGATAATAACGGGGTAGCCGATTTTTTTCACGACTTCGCGTGCGTATTCAATGGTGTCAACTGGTCCGTCCGAACCCGGGACAGTCGGCACTCCGGCTTCGCGCATGATTTTGATCGCCGAAAGCTTATCGCCCATGTCGCGAATATTTTGCGGCGTCGGACCAATGAAGGTAATGCCGGCTTTGGTCAGCTGTTCTGCGAAATCCGTGTTTTCCGACAAAAATCCGTAGCCAGGGTGAACCGCATCGGCGCCAGACTTTTTAACGGCCTCGATGATATTTTCAACCTTGAGATACGAATCTTTTGAAGGAGCTGGACCAATATTGTACGCCTCATCGGCTAAAACGACCGGCAAGGAATTGCGGTCAGCATCTGAATAAACCGCCACGGCCTTGATGCCAAGGTCGCGGCAGGCGCGAATCACACGAAGCGAAATTTCTCCGCGATTCGCGATGAGGATTTTTTTAAACATCGGCTTTTCAGTTACGTCTTTAGCCATTCAAATACCTCGCCTGTCAGAAACTACAGCGGAATGTTGCCGTGCTTCTTCGGTGGATTTGTGTCGCGCTTATTCTTCAACATCTCTAGAGCATCGATAATCCGTTTGCGCGTGAGCGCAGGCTCGATAACTTCATCGACGTAACCGAGTTCGGCCGCGACATAAGGATTGGCAAACTTCTCTTCGTAGTCGGCCGTTAGCTGTGCGCGCTCGGCAACAGGATCGTTTGCTTTTTTGATTGCGTCGCGGAAGATAATGCTCACCGCGCCGTCGGCACCCATCACGGCAATCTCGGCTGTCGGGTACGCGAGATTCACGTCGCCGCGCAGGTGTTTTGACGACATGACACAATAAGCGCCGCCGTAATCTTTGCGGGTGATGATCGTGATTTTAGGTACTGTTGCCTCAGCGTAAGCGTACAAAAGTTTCGCCCCGTGAGTGATAATTCCGTTCCATTCTTGATCGGTACCCGGCAAGAAACCCGGAACGTCGACAAAAGTGACGAGCGGAATATTGAACGCGTCACAGAAACGAACAAATCGCGCGGCCTTTTTTGAAGCGTCGATATTTAAGCAACCTGCAAGAACTTGCGGTTGGTTTGCGACAA
>JAYTHQ010000336.1:0-9620 GCA_043732445.1 Bdellovibrionales bacterium
AGGAACGGAATCAGTGATGCCGCGATCGATACCAGCTGCGATGGGCTGACGTCCATCAACGTGATTTTGTCTTTGTCGACCACTTCATATTCGCCGTTGATACGAGCGACCATGCTGTCGATGGCGATTTTATTCTTCTCGACGAAATCACGACCCGCCGGAGCGATGTAGTGACCTGATTCTTCGAGCGCTGACGTGTAAGAAATGTCGACCGAGACGCTAGCGTTTTCAACTTTACGGTACGGAGTCTCGATGAAACCGTAGTTGTTGATCCGTGCGTATGTTGCCAAAGAGGCGATCAAACCGATGTTTGGACCTTCTGGCGTTTCGATCGGACAGATACGTCCGTAGTGCGTTGGATGAACGTCTCGAACTTCGAAACCAGCGCGGTCGCGAGTCAAGCCACCAGGTCCGAGAGCTGACAAACGACGTTTGTGAGTGATCTCAGAGAGCGGATTCGTTTGATCCATAAACTGCGAAAGCTGCGACGAACCGAAGAACTCTTTAACGACGGCGTTGACCGGCTTCGCGTTAACGAGATCGTGCGGCATCATTGTCTCGACGTCTTGGAGACTCATGCGCTCGCGGATCGCTCTTTCCATCCGAACCAAACCAATACGGTATTGATTCTCAAGGAGCTCACCGACCGAACGAACACGGCGATTGCCCAAGTGATCGATATCGTCGATCACACCGCGACCGTTTTTCAGATCGATGAGTGTTTTGACGACCGAAATAATATCTTTGTTTGTGAGAGTGCGGTGATCGACCGGCGTTTCTTCGAATGGAATCGAGAAACGGTGGTTGATCTTCAGACGACCAACTTCTGACAAGTCGTACGTCTCTGGATCGAAGAACAAACGGTTAAAGAATGTTGTCGAAGCCTCTGGAGTTGGCGGCTCGCCGGGGCGAAGACGCTTGTAAATCTCGAGGAGCGACTCTTCTTGCGTACCGATCTTATCGACTAAGAGAGTGTTGCGGAGGTAAGGGCCTACCGACAAACCGTCGAAGAAGATGAGATTGAAAGTTTCGATGCCGGCAGCCAATGCTTTTTCAAGAATGTCTTTCGACATTTCGTTGTTCGCGTCGGCGATAATTTCACCTGTCGACTCATCGATGAGCGGACGAGCGATAACCTTGCCTTCGAGATTTTCAGCGGTGACTTCGACCTCTTTGACGCCGATTTCTTTGACCCGCTTAACGACCGCGCGAGTGATACGGCGACCTTCTTTAACCAGAACTTCGCCGGATTTTGGATCGACGATGTCCGTGAGTGCGCGTTGACCGGCTAAGCGGTCAATATCGAGCTCGCGGTACATTTTGCCTTTTCTGACAACGACTTTATCGAGATCATAAAAGTACTCGAGAAGTTGCTCGACGTTGTAGCCGAGTGCCTTCAAGAGAATCGTGACCGGGAATTTACGGCGACGATCGATACGGACGTAGATGAGATCTTTTTGGTCGAATTCGAAATCGAGCCATGAACCGCGATAAGGAATGACCCGTGCGGAGTAAATGAGTTTACCACTCGCATTGTTTTTGCCGCCGTCGTGATCGAAGAACACGCCCGGAGAGCGGTGCAACTGGGAAACGACGACGCGCTCTGTGCCGTTGATGATGAAAGAGCCGTTGGCCGTCATCAGCGGAATTTCACCGAGGTAAACTTCTTGTTCTTTAACGTCGCGAATAGAGCGCGCTTCAGTTTGTTCATCGACGTCAAAGACGATGAGACGAAGCGTGACCTTCACCGGAGCAGCGTACGTCATACCGCGCTGACGACATTCATCGACGTCGTACTTTGGCGGCTCAAGCGTGTAGCTGACGAACTCAAGGCTCGCGGTGTTGTTGAAGTCCGTTATTGGAAAGACCGAACGGAAAACCCCGTTCAGGCCGGCTTCACCACGGCGGTCCGGGTCCATATCTTTTTGCAAGAAAGACTCATACGAGCTTTTCTGCAATTCGATCAGATTCGGAATCGCGATAACTTGTTTATTCTTAGCGAAAGTCTTGCGGATGCGGAGGTTCGAGGCCGTGACCGGAACAGTTCCCATTCCCACTCCTTAAAAAAACAAAGACAAAAAAAGCGCAAAAAACGGAAGGCGAGCTTTTTCACTTCTCATTTAGCGACCCAAAGTTTTTGGCCGCTTTGTGAGAGGCAAAGTTCATGCCTTCCGTAAAAGTATTTAAAAGTGCTGTACTATTACTTAATCTGGACTTTGGCGCCAGCTTTTTCGATGACTTCTTTCATCTTTGCTGCCTCTTCCTTAGAGACGCCTTCTTTGAGAACCTTTGGCGCTGCTTCAACGAGATCTTTCGCTTCTTTCAAGCCGAGGCCTGTAACAGCGCGAACTTCTTTGATGACGTTGATTTTGTTAGCGCCTGCGTCCATCAACATGACGTCAAAAGTCGTTTTTTCTTCAACTGGTGCTGCCGCTGCGCCGCCGCCCATAGCCATTGCCATAGGTGCTGCTGCAGAAACGCCCCATTTTTCTTCGAGAGTTTTGATGAGTTCAGAGAGTTCGATAACCGGCATTGCCGAGAGGTAGCTAACTACTTCGTCTTTAGAAAGAGCCATTTGATATTCCTTTATTCTGAATAAAATCAGTTAATTAAAATTTAAAAACAGTAACGATTCTTAAGCACCTAGGCGCTTAAGAACCTCCGAGTTTGTCGCGTTGTGCTCCAAGAACACGGGCGAAACCAGACGGGACCGCACTGAGCGTCCGTACGAATTTCGATGCCGGGGCTTGAAGAACTCCGAGGAACTGCGCGCGCAAGACTTCTTTTGACGGAAGATTCGCGAGAGCTTTGATTCCTTTTGTGTCGAGCTTTGCTCCGTCCATTACGCCGGCTTTCAGCTGAAGGAGCTCAACGTCCTTCGCAAAGTCAGCAAGCGCTTTGGCGACGGGTGGAGCTTCTCCGAAAGCGAAAACGACCGCATTATTTCCAATGAACGAGTCCTTAATGGCGCTTTCAGATGCTGGATGGTCCTTCAACGCTCGCACTGCGAGTGTGTTACGAACCACTTTCATCTCGGAATCAACAGGAACGAGCTTTTTGCGGAGCAATGTGACTTGCTCCACGGTCATTCCTTTGAAGTCTACGAGGAAAGCCGCTTTTGCTCGTCCGAATCTCTCGGAGAGTGCCGCGATCTCAGTCGATTTATCTTCACGAGTAATCATAGACATACCTCTCTACCTCCTTTCATAGATTTCGCTGATCGAGCCGCACGGACTCCAAAGAAGCAATTTCTTTGGACGAGCGGATAAGGGGTATCGAGGCTTAAGGGTGAGTTAAGACTTTGAACCGCTGTATCTCGGGTGGGTCGGAACCGAATTCCGTCTTAAGTCGCACGTCCTAAAAAGTGCATGCGACCCCAACTATCTCTGAACGCGATGTCAGTTTCGTTAAAAATCGCCGCCGGCGATTGGACCCTTCGCACGAGTGCTCAGGGCGATTTTTGGCGGCAAAATCAACGGAACTATTTTTTCTGTTCTAGTTCTGTATATCGAGAGCACTGCCTTTGACAACAGTGCTCTTGAAAGTATTTACGTCGAAGTCTCTTGGGCTTCGGCGATATCGACCTTGATGCCAGGCCCCATCGTCGAAGAAACCGTCATCTTCTGGAGGTAAATCCCTTTGCTCGTTGAGGGTTTTGCCTTTACGACAGCGCCCACGAAGGCTTGGAGATTTTCTTTCAGCTGCTGAGCGCCCATCGATTTACGGCCGATACCAGCGTGAATAATGCCTGCTTTGTCGACCCGAAAGTCGAGTTTACCGCGTTTTTCAGCTTTGACTGTATCTGCGACGTTCATCGTGACGGTTCCGACTTTAGGATTTGGCATCAAACCACGAGGCCCGAGGACCTTCGCGACTTTAGAAACCGTTGCCATCATGTCTGGGGTCGCGATTGCTTTATCGAACTCGAGCCAGCCGCCATTGATTTTTGCGACGAGATCGTCGGAACCGACGAAATCAGCGCCTGCATCGAGGGCTTCTTTTTCTTTCGGGCCTTTTGCGAACACGAGAACGCGAACGACTTTTCCGAGACCATGCGGAAGAGCGATGGCGCCACGGACTTGCTGGTCTGACTGTTTCGGGTCGATCCCGAGACGAACCGATACGTCGATCGATTCATCGAATTTTGCGGTCGCCGAATCGACAGCCATTTGCACGGCTTGTTCGATTGTGTAGCGCTGCGCAGGATCGATTTTTTCTTTAGCTTTGTTGAAACGTTTATTTGCCATGGACTACTCCACCACTTCGAGGCCCATGCTTTTCGCAGTGCCTACGACTTGTCTCATTGCAGACTCAACGTTTGAACAGTTGAGATCCGGAAGCTTAAGAGCCGCGATTTCGCGGATCTGCTTCATGTTCACTTTGCCGACCTTATCTTTCTGAGGCATTTTCGATCCGCTTTGCAGCTTCACGGCTTGCTTCAAAAGAATTGAGACTGGCGGCGTCTTCGTGATGAAGGTAAACGAACGGTCCTGATAAACAGTAATGATGACAGGAATAATCGTGTCACCTTTGCCTTGCGTCTTGGCATTAAACTGTTTGCAGAATTCCATGATGTTTACCCCATGCTGGCCGAGCGCCGGTCCCACGGGTGGCGCTGGATTCGCCTTCCCTGCCGGAATCTGTAACTTGATCATCCCAGTTACTTTTTTTGCCATTACCCACTCCTACCTATTTGGGGAACAATGCTAGCGACAACCGCTAGCAAACTTTAAAATTCGAATCAAAATCTCAAGGAACCGCGGCGGAGCGAGGATCCTTGAAGCAGCGCCAGGGCCGCTGCAAACGTACTAGACCTTGTCGACCTGGATGAAATCCAGTTCGACAGGTGTTGGGCGGCCGAAGATGCTGACGAGGACTTTCACTTTCGCTTTTTCCTCGTTGATCTCTTCGACTGTGCCCGTGAAATTGCTGAACGGACCATCGACGACGGTTACGTTTTCACCAACCGAGAACCGGAGTTTCGGTTTTGGTTTCTCAGCGCCTGTTGCCATTTGCTGAGTCACGCGAGTGACCTCATTTTCAGGAACCGGCTGAGGCTTTTGCCCGCCGATGAATCCTGTCACTTTCGATGCACCTTGTACCAGATGCCACGTCTGTTCGTTCATCACCATCTGCACAAACATATATCCGGGGAAGAATTTACGCGACTTCGTCTGCTTCTGGCCTTTGACAAGCTCGACGACGTTTTCAGACGGGATCAAGATTTCGCCGAACATCTCTTCTTTTTTTAGCGACTTGATTCGCTCTTCGATCGCGGATTTAGCGGTCGCTTCGCTGCCACTGGCAACGTTAATAATGTACCACTTTTTTTCTGCAGGCGGTTTTATTGGCATTGCCATCACAAAGATCTCCTAAAGCCTTACGAATTAACCGAAGATACCGTTGAAGTTTTGGTGCAGTAGCCAAGTGACAACCGCGCCCGAAACCATGTCCAGAATACCGAAAGCCGCACCCGAGATTAAAACCATGATGCAAACGACGATTGTCATCGCCGTGGTGTCTTTTCGCGAAGGCCAAACGACCCGGCTCAACTCAGTGACAACTTCGCCGCCCCACTCGTAAATGCCTTTATTGGTCTGCAAGAAAATGAAGACCGCAAAGCCAACGACGACCGGAAGTCCGTGGCGAACCAAGTCTTGAGCAACGAAACGACCGAAGGCACCCGTCGTAACCACAGCGAGTGTTTCCATGAGGACGGAAACGAAAATACCGATCAGGATACTCGCCAACATGAAACTGATGGTGATCGTCTTGTTAGTGCTACTTTGTTCCACTCAAAAATCTCCTAAAAATTGCCAGCAAAACTGGCAGGGCAGGAGGGACTCGAACCCCCAACCGACGGATTTGGAGTCCGTAACTCTACCAATTGAGCTACTGCCCTACTCCGAAAGACGTCTACTCGAATCGCTACCACAATCGCTCGGGGTTACTTTTCGATTTCGTCGCCTCAGAGAATCGTCGGCTTGGCTGGCCAAAGGCGGTTCTCTCAAACGACGAAAGGGCTAGCCATAAAGGCCAGCCCCTAAGCTTGCTAAAGCTTGGGTCGTTAAGACCGAAGCTTTAGCGAGAAGGATTACTCAACGATATCGATAACGACGCCGGCACCAACGGTACGGCCGCCTTCACGAATCGCGAAACGCAACTCTTTCTCCATGGCGACTGGAGCGATCAGCTCAACGTCCATTTCGACGCGGTCGCCTGGCATCACCATGTCTGTGCCTTCTTTCAAAGTCACAACACCAGTTACATCAGTTGTACGGAAGTAGAACTGAGGACGGTAGCCGTTGAAGAATGGAGTATGACGTCCGCCTTCTTCTTTCGAGAGGATGTAAGTTTCAGCTTTGAATTTCTTGTGAGGCTTGATCGAACCAGGTGCCGCGAGAACTTGTCCGCGCTCGACTTCTTCTTTCTTTGTGCCGCGAAGGAGGCAACCACAGTTGTCACCAGCGCGACCTTCATCAAGAAGCTTACGGAACATTTCGATACCTGTAACAGTCGTTTTTTGCGTTGGCGCTAAGCCGACGATTTCGATGTCTTGACCGATTTTGATAATTCCGCGCTCAATACGACCCGTGACGACTGTTCCACGACCAGAGATCGAGAACACGTCTTCGACCGGCATCAAGAACGGCTTATCAATCGCGCGCTCTGGAATTGGGATATAGCGATCGACTTCGGCCATGAGTTTCAAGATCGACTCGCGACCGATCTCTGGACGTTTGTTTTCAAGCGCCATCAACGCCGATCCTTTAATGACCGGGATCTCTTCGCCTGGGTATTCGTATTTCGACAGAAGTTCGCGAATCTCAAGTTCAACGAGATCGAGAAGTTCTGAGTCGTCAACCATGTCAACTTTGTTCATGAAGACAACCATTGTCGGGATACCAACTTGGCGGCCGAGAAGGATGTGCTCACGAGTTTGCGGCATCGGACCGTCAGCTGCAGAAACGACGAGAATCGCGCCGTCCATTTGAGCTGCACCAGTGATCATGTTTTTTACGTAATCGGCGTGCCCTGGGCAATCGACGTGTGCGTAGTGGCGGTTCGCCGTTTGGTATTCAACGTGCGAAGTCGAGATCGTGATCCCGCGCTCTTTTTCTTCAGGAGCTTTGTCGATCTGATCGTAATTCATTGCCGTGGCACCGCCAGTTTCAGCAAGAATTTTCGTGATCGCCGCTGTCAACGAAGTTTTACCATGATCGACGTGACCGATAGTACCGATGTTAACGTGTGGTTTACTCCGGTCAAATTTCTCCTTAGCCATTCCCAAGTCCTCCTGAAGAGCTTATATCGTTTAAAACCGCCGCCGGCGGTTTGGTCCTTCGCAGCGAGTGCTCAGAACACTATTATCTTTCTAAAACAGTCGTCTCAAAGAGCGATCAGCATTGATCGTAGATCTTCAAGATCGTTTCGCCTGTGACTGACGCCGAAAAAAGATCGGCGCGAAATACGAGCGAAAATCAAAAACTCTGCGCGTGAACTTAAAGCTTGTACACTTGCGTTCTCGCTATCGTCAAACCCTCGCTGAGAGGACCTTACGAAAAGCCGGCAAACCTTTGTCGGGCCGCAGCACTGCCCGCCGACAAAAATGGAGCCCATGCGGAGAATCGAACCCCGGATCTCGCCCTTACCAAGGGCGTCCTCTACCACTGAGCCACATGGGCGCGATCTGAACAGAGAACGTCGAACACAAATCAAAGTAGGAAAATGGAGCGGGAGACGGGGGTCGAACCCGCAACCCTTAGCTTGGAAGGCTAATACTCTAGCCAATTGAGCTACTCCCGCCCAAACCTACTTTTAATTTTAATCCGTGTTGCTTCTGAAAGTGGTGGAGAGAGCAGGATTCGAACCTGCGAAGGCAGAGCCAGAAGATTTACAGTCTTCCCCCGTTAGCCACTTGGGTATCTCTCCATTTATCGAAGCAAACGGATACCGGCACCTAGAAGAAGTAAGCTGGTTATGGGACTCGAACCCGCAACCTGCTGATTACAAATCAGCTGCTCTACCAATTGAGCTAAACCAGCACAAACAAACGCCTAAGTAAGACGGTAAGCGACTTTTGTACTTGGTCTGAAAGTTTGCAGTCAAAGTTTATTTAGGAACGGTCGAGAATTTAGCTCGATTGCTTAAGTTGGTTGCTCAAGCTGGCGGCACGTTTCGGTCAGCGCCATCGCGAGGGCGATCGAAGCGTTGTAGCTCGAGCCAGAGTCGACTTGCGGGATGCGGACGAGTTCGTCGCAGGCGCGCTCGGTGGTTACTCGAAGGCCCGAGCCTTCGCTACCGACGACCCACGCAACCTTGTTGGGGAGCTTGAACTCCCAGGGTTTGCGTTCGCCTTTCTCAGAGAGTCCGTAAATCCAGAAGCCTTTCTCTTTTAGCTTTTGCATCGCTGAGGCGAGGTTCGTGTGGGCTTCGACCGGAACGTGTTCGGCGCCGCCGCTGGCGATCTTGCACACCGCGGGCGTGAGCCCGACCGCGCGGTCCTCGGGAATGAGAATGGCTTTCGCATTGACGAGCCAGGCTGTTCGCAAGATCGAGCCTAGATTATGCGGGTCTTCGAGGCCGTCGAGAATCAGCACGATGTGTTTGTTGGCCTCAGTTGGGGTCTCGGGAGCATCGTCGAAGATTTTCCAGTCGAGCTCGGGGTCTTCGTTTGTTGAAAGCGCAACGCCTTGATTGCCCGAGCCGATATTTTCGAGTTGCCCTGCGGATTTTGTCTTAAACGAGAGTTTTCGCTGTGTGGCGTGGTCGGCAATCGCGCGAAGCGATTCTGACGATTCGTAGTCGTCGCGGAGCCAGAGTTCTTTAATCGATCGCGGCCGAACCTTCAGAGTTTCGTGACAGGAATGAACGCCGACGACCCAACGGTTTCCGTCACGGAGTGGGTTGACGTCGCGGGCGCCCGGGCTCGCGTTACGCTGACCATGCTGATTGCGAGCTTGCGGACGCTGCGGGCCGCGAGCCGCCTGGGCCGGTTGATGGCGAGAGCCGGGAGCCTTGCCGCTTTTGCGTTTTGGCCCCGAACCCTTCGGTCGTGCGTTTTTCATTCGCTCCACTCATCGATGAATTGCGGCTGAAAATCAATGTGACTCACGAGAGGCCTTCGTTGATGGAAGCAATTACGCGCTCTGCGGCTTCGTGCGGATCTGTGGCGGCAATGATCGGACGACCTATCACGAGCGCCGACGCGCCTTTTCGGATTGCCGCGGCTGGCGTTTCGACTCGTTTTTGATCGCCTTTTTCGTCGTTTGGCAGTCTTACGCCCGGCGTGACGAGAAAGGCCTCTTGGTCGAGCGCACGAAGCTTGGCCACTTCGTGCGGGCTACAGACCAGACCGGAGAGACCCGCTTTGAGCGTCAATTTCGCGAGTACTTCGACGGATTGTTCGATCGATTGCGTTGGCGCTCTCGCGAATCCGGGCGGGAGTGTTTCGTCGGTGAAGCTTGTCAGGATCGTCACCGCAAGAATTTTGAACGGCCGCACTTTGTTCAGTTCGGCTTCAGTTTTTGCGAGGGCCGCTAGAGTTTCGTACCCGTTCCAGGCGTGAACTGTCGCGAGAGTTGCGCCCGCCTCGAAGGTCGCTTTGATCGCGGCCTCAA
>JAYTHQ010000337.1:0-2898 GCA_043732445.1 Bdellovibrionales bacterium
TCGTTGTAAACTTTTTTGCGACGGCCTTCGAACTCGTGACGCTTTTCGAGGAGTTCCGTGAGAATGGCTTGCGCTTCGACTTCGCGCTCTTCGATACCGCTAATGGTTTCACCGATCGAAACGATGCGGGATGAGAGCGACGATTCACCGGCAGAAACCGTTAAAAGTTCGCGGCGGTTTGCCGTGAGCTCATCGTCGATCTCTTGAATGCGGTTCGCAGATCCTTCGAACGATTCTTTTTTCGTTTCGAATTCTGTTCTCAACGCCATCGCGGCTTCACGAATCGATGCCAGGCTTTCGCGAACGCGCTCGAGGTCGACCTCGAGAATGTCGTGGCGAGTTTGGTTCTCGTTCAGCATCGAGCCGGTCATCTCTTTATTACGGCGGGCTTGTTCGATCTCGAATTTCAGCTCTTGAATTTCAGTTTCGGCTTTTGAAACGAGATCGCGCAACGTTTGTGCGTGAACTTGCGAATCGCCCACTTGCATTTCGCGCTCTGTGGATTGGAGGCGAAGAATTTCGAGTTCGGCTTCCTGACCGCTCAACGATGACTGCGCTTGGAGCTCAGCGGACTCGGCTTCGGTGTGTTCGCGCGACGCTTGCTCGCTCGACATCCGAAGATCAAGCCACTGCCGCGACGACAACCAGAGATCGAGATCTTCAATTTCGCGTTTCAAATTGCGATAGCGCTCTGCGCGCTGAGCTTGGCGCTGCAACGAATCGATCTGACGTTTTAACTCAGTTACGATGTCGGCGAGGCGAACGAGGTTTTGTTCGGTCGAAATTAATTTGCGCTGCGATTCCCGCTTACGGGCTTTAAATTTCGTGATGCCGGCCGCTTCTTCAATGAGCGTGCGACGATCTTCGGGCTTTGCCGTGATCATCTGACCGATCGCATTTTGCTGTATGATCGAGAAGCCCTTGGCGCCCGCGCCCGTGTCCATGAAAATTTCTTGGATGTCGCGCAAACGCGACGGCTCTTTATTAACGAAGTACTCGCTCTCGCCTGAACGGTGAAGGCGGCGAGTGACCATGATTTCAGACATCTTTAAATACTGAACCGGGAACGGACCGCCGTCGTTTTCGAGAGTTAGGCTGACTTCAGCAAGACCCATTGGCGCATAGCCTTCCGCGCCGCCAAAAATAACGTCTTCCATGGTCGCGCCGCGCAGATGTTTTGCCGACATCTCGCCCATCACCCACGTCAGTGCGTCGACGATATTCGACTTGCCGCAGCCGTTCGGTCCCACGATACCGGTGATGCCGGCGTCAAAATGGATAACTGTCCGATCTTTAAAGGACTTAAAACCGATCAGTTCGAGCTTTTTGATTCTCATGATGCATTCCTATGCGCCGATCGGCGCCCTCAAACTAAAGTCTAGTCAGCCGGTCTAGTCAGTCGGTCTAGTCGGTCGGCCGGTCTAGCTTCTGGGACTCTGGCGCCCTTGGTCAATCACGAACTTTGGCGGTTTGTTCACAGGTATGCGTGCAAAGTCAGCATCTTAAGACATCGAACGCACTTGCAGGGCGACACGGCGCGCAATGCGCGGTCGATTTCGAGTGGTTCACTCTCGCATCCAGATTTCGTCATCTGCACTCTGAATCCAGCTGAGCCCCCTCTTTCGACTTCGTACCATTTTAGTTTGTGCCGATAAGTCGGCATGTGGAGTCGGTTTAAAAAGACGAATCTGACCACCAAGACTGGCGCAGTCCTTGGCGTTGCCGTTGTTGTTTACGCGTTGACCGCGTTTTCAACTCACGTTTACGTGCGGGCGTTTTTAATGCCAAAAATTTACGGCGAAGCCGCCGATCTAGAACGTCTTGAAACACGGATCATCGCCGATTTTAAAGTGCTCAGCGACAAACCGATCTTTCGCCCTCTGCCCCGCGACAAAAACGCCGAACATTTTCTTTCGGGATTTATTTCGTGGTCAGGCGCCGACGTCAAACCTCTCCGCAATCTTGAACACGATCGACTCGTAGACCTGATGGAAAACCATGACCAAGCAGCGGCGAACGTTGAAAGCTGGCAAAGGCTTTTGGATGACGACGCTCTCCAGACACTCGATCTTGCTTGGGTCGATCAACTGATCGCTTACGATCACATCGATTTTGGAACTCACCTCGCTTATTCCGAACGTCTTGGAAAGGTGGGTCGCGCAAACGGAATCGAGCGCGGCAACATCGCGGCAAATCTGCCGCTTCCCGACCTGCGAGAACTTCGATTCGCGGCCGTCGCTCGCGTGGCCCAATTGCAAAATGAAAAACACATTTCCGAAGCGCCGGCGCTTTTTCGCCACCTCGGATATTTGTTTGAGAGCACCGACAGTTTGAGAGGGTCACTCATGGCAGTCTCCATGCTGCAGACCGAAAAAAATCTCGCGCAAAGAACGAAAGCGATTTGGCCGCTCGTCGATGATGTTGCTCTTCAGGCGTTTCAACGCGCAGTCTGGGCTTGGGTTGGTATCGAACGTTTACGTGCGAGTAAAAACGACCTCGGCGTCTTTGAGCCCTACTTAGACCGTTCTACAGGCGCATGCTCGGGATCTTTCGAGACCATCGGCTTTTCGGGTCAGCTCCAGGATTATTTGACGCCGACGGCGCTACTTGAATCAGATCTGAGCGAGAGATTAGCGAGCGCCGATCAGTTCCAGCGTCGGCTCTTGAATCTTTGCGGGCACGACGAACTCAAAGTTTTTTTAGCTCCCATTGGTTCGAAATCGAACCCGCTGATCGTTGGGCGCTATCACCTGAACGTCGCGCGCATTCCGTTCTTAAGACGAATCGTCGGGCTTGGCCTCATCGCCGCTGTCGTGCCAAAGTATTTTGATCTTTACGACGCGAGTCCGCGCGAACCTGCATCGAAATAAAAAAGGCAGCCCTCTGCTTGAGTGCTGC
>JAYTHQ010000338.1:0-2884 GCA_043732445.1 Bdellovibrionales bacterium
CGTGAAGTCATTTTGTCGGGGGGCGATCCGCTCACGTTAGGCGACGCGGTTCTCGACCGCGTGTTGTCAGATCTTCGATCGATTGAACACGTCGAGATCATCAGAATCGGTACGCGAATGCCTGTCGTATGCCCGATGCGCGTAACTCCAGCTCTCGCGCGCATTATTCAAAAGCATCAGCCGGTTTACGTGATGACTCACTTCAATCATCCCCGCGAGTTGACCGCCGAAGCCGCGGCGTCGTTGCGGCTTCTCGCCGATCACGGCTCGCCGCTGTTTAACCAACTTGTATTGCTTAACGGGGTGAACAATCACCCGGCGATTATTCAAGCACTCTCGCGCAGACTTTTATATTTGCGCGTGAAGCCTTACTACATGTTTCAGTGCGATCCGAGTGAAGGTACCGATCATTTGCGAACGTCGGTTGAAGACAGTCTGGAGATTCAGCGAGAGCTCTGGGGCCGATTGTCAGGTTTGGCGATGCCGAATCTTTCGCTCGATATTCCTGACGGCGGCGGTAAGGCCGCGTACGTTCCGAATTTTGAGGTCTCGAACGAAGGTGCGAAGCGTTCGTTTGTCGGGTGGGACGGGGTGCGGGCCGATTACGTCAGCCCGCCGTCAGATGCGATCTTAAAGCCCCTCGACGCCGAAACCTATTTCGGCGAATGGGATGCACTGAAGACCGCGAAGACTTAGTTACAAGGATCCAGCGAGAACGACCGCGTGGATTAGACGCGTTCAAGCCTTGCGTACTTGGCGACGAATTTTTTTACGGTCTTATCATTGAAAACGACGCTAACTTTCAGATCTGCACCAGCACCTTCGACTTGAAGAATGGAGCCCACTCCGTAAGACGGATGTCTGACGCGCATGCCTTTTTTAAACGTTTCGCCGCCGCCCTCAGACTCAAAGCTTTCGTCGCCAAAGTCTTCATAGTTCGGCATTGCATCGGCTCCTGCCGCTCCCATCAAGGGATGAGGTTTGCCGCGCGGATTCGTACCGGCCCACGATGTATCGCTGTCGTCGAAATCACCAGGACCGCCCATGCGTTCGCGCATCCGGTCCATGAACCGCGGTCGCGGCGAGCTGGTTTGCTGCAAAACATTTTCTTTGGGTAGCTCTTTTAAAAAACGACTCGGAGGATTTTGCTGATCTGAGCCCCACACTTTTCTCGTGCGTGCGTAAGTGAGGAACAGCTTTTTTTCGGCGCGAGTCATGCCGACGTAGCAAAGTCTGCGCTCCTCTTCGATCGCGGTTGGGTCGCCAGTTTCGTCGGCCGCGCGAGAGCTTGGAAAGAGATTCTCCTCCATACCGACAATGAAGACGACCGGGTACTCGAGGCCTTTTGAAATGTGCAGGGTCATCATCGTGACGGCCTGTTCGGCTTCGCCTTCGTCGTCGAGTGAATCTTGGTCGGAGACCAACGACATTTCTTCGAGGAAGGTTTGCAAAGTTGCGTCGGCGGCTTCGCGCTCTTCATTAAATTTGGCGATGGCGTTATCGAACTCTTCTAAGTTTTCGATGCGGGTATCGGCTTCAGGATTGTCTTCTTCTTTAAGGCGAATGACGTACTGAGTTTCGTCGAGAATCGCGTGGTAAAGATCAGGTAACGTATTTTTCTTGTCTTGGGCTTTGAGCCTGAGCGATTCTAGAATATTTAGAAAACTTCTGAGTTTGCTCGTTGTGCCCGCATTGAATTCGCGGTGATCGACCGCGAGCGCTATGCCTTCGATCATGCTGGTCGAACGTTGTGATGAGAATTCTTCGAGGCGATCGATGGTTGTTTTGCCGATTCCGCGCGCCGGCACGTTGATCACACGTTTCAGTGAAATGTCATCTGTCGGGTTTAAGATGAGTTTCATGTAACCGAGAATATCTTTGATCTCCAGGCGTTCGTAGAACTTAGTGCCGCCGACGAGTTTATACGGGAGCGAGCGGGTGCGGAGTTGCTCCTCGAGAACGCGCGATTGCGCATTGGTGCGGTAGAAGATGGCGATGTCGGTCGCGAGCGTTTCGGTTTCATTTAAGAGCTTTTGAATTTCACCGACCACAAAGCGGGCTTCGTTATACTCGTTGTCTTCTTCGCGAACGATGATCGGATCGCCCTGCGGATTTTCAGTAAAAAGTGTTTTATCTTTTCGCTGAGAGTTGTTGCGAATAACTTGTGTGGCCGCACCGATGATCGTTTGCGTTGAGCGGTAGTTTTGCTCAAGCTTAACGACTTTGGCGTCGGTGAAGTCTTTTTCGAAATCGAGAATATTGTTAATGTCTGCGCCGCGCCACGAATAGATCGACTGGTCTTCATCGCCGACAACGCAGAGATTTCGGTGGGCCGCCGCGAGCTTATTCACGATCAAGTATTGAATACGGTTGGTGTCTTGGTACTCGTCAACCATGACGAAGCGAAACTTATTTTGATAGCGCTCAAGCACCGCTGGGTAATCAGTGAAGAGTTGATACGTCTTCATCAGAAGATCACCGAAATCGAGCGAGTTGGCTTTCTTCATTTCGATTTCGTACTTGGTGTAGACCTCGAGTGAGCGGTCGTCCATGAGGTGGCGCTTTCGCTTCACGTCGTCGGGGCTTAGCGCGTCGGTCTTGGCTCCGTTGATCCGCGCCGCAAAACCTTTTGCCGGGTGTGTCTTGTCGTCGATGTTCAGAGCAGTCAGAACTTTTTTGACCATCGAGAGTTGATCGGCCGAATCGTAAATGCCAAAAAATGGTTTGTAGTCGAGGAGGTGGATGTGTTCGCGTAAGATGCGGGCACAGATCGAGTGAAACGTTGAGATCCACATGCGGCCGTGCGTTTGAACACCGACAGTTTTAAGAATTTTTAAAATGCGGTTTTCCATTTCGCGGGCCGCTTTGTTCGTGAAGGTAACCG
>JAYTHQ010000339.1:0-9539 GCA_043732445.1 Bdellovibrionales bacterium
ATGTCGACGTATGTCTCAAGCGGTGACGGACTCGACAAAGCCGGCGGTTACGGAATTCAAGGCGCGGCCGGAAAGTTCGTCGAGAACTTAAGTGGTGAATTCGATAACGTGATGGGCCTGCCGATTTCTGTTGTCGAAGAGCTTTTGCGCGAAAAAAAATGGCAGGTTCAACGACGATCGTCAGGAGTTAAATTGTGAGTACGATCGCCGAAAACTTGGCGCACGTTCACGCGAAGATGCGGGCCGCTTGTGTGCAGGCCGGACGTGGCGAAAAGTCTGTTAAGCTCGTCGCGGTCTCAAAGACTAAGCCGGTTGAGTTTATTCAAGAAGCTCTAGCCGCCGGGCAAACGATTTTTGGCGAAAATTACGTGCAAGAAGCGATTGATAAAATCAAAAGCCTGCCTGGTGTTGATTGGCATTTCGTCGGAAGCCTGCAGTCGAACAAAGCGAAACAAGTGGCGGGATCTTTCGCGTTAGTTCATTCGGTTGACCGTTTGAAGTTAGCCCAGAGCTTAAATCTTGCGGCAGAACAACGTGGTGTCGTACAGAAAATCTTGCTGCAAATTCATATCGGCGATGAAGCGACGAAGCACGGGTTTTCGTTGGCGGAGGCCGGCGACGCCATCGCCGAAATTTCTGCGCTTCAAAACTTGTCCGTTTGCGGCCTCATGTCGCTCCCTCCGCTTGAAGAAACGGAAGCGAAAGCGCGAAAGAATTTTTCGGTCTTACAAAAATCCCTCGACGTTTGGCGTTTGCATTTGAAGCCAGAAGCCCGCGAGGTTTTTTGCGAATTGTCGATGGGTACGAGTTCTGATTATCAGTGGGCAATTCTTGAAGGCGCTACGCTCGTTCGCGTGGGCACCGACATTTTCGGCGCGCGGGTTTAGCGCCTCTGCGTTAATGCAATCGCGATAGACATCGCCGCTGAAATCTCGCTACGCTTCAAGGGACCGAGGAGCGCTCTTTGAATAACATCTATGGCCGTGGACCGAATCAGGGGCCCAATTCGGGACCTAATTCGGGCCCAAATTTATTGAAGCAGCGCAAAGTTGGCTTTATTGGCGCAGGCAATATGGGTCAAGCCATGATGAAGGCCTTGATCTCATCGGGTGTCGTACCGAAAGAACATGTTTTCGCGACCAATCGTTCACCTGGGAAACTCAAAAAAATCGAAGAGACGTTGGGCGCGACGGGCATCAATACCAATGAAGAACTCGTCGATCTTTGCGATGTCATTATCGTCTGCGTGAAGCCGCAAGATTTAGTCGGGGTCCTTGAGCCGATTGCGTCTTCGTTTCACGATGGACATCTAGTCATTTCGATTGCCGCCGGCTTTAGCCTTCAATCGTTGAAACGGCTTTTACCGAGTGTTGTTGGTTTAGCGCGCGCGATGCCAAACACGCCAGCGACAATTCAAGAAGCGGTCGTGGGTTACTGCTTAGCCGAAGGCGCCGAAGCTTACGAAGCCTCGGTCGAAGAGGTTTTGACTCCGCTGGGTCTTGTTGTCGCGGTCGACGAGGGCGAGATGTTCGAAGCCTTGACCGTCAGCTGCGGCAGTGGTCCCGGTTTTATTTTCGAGCTGATGCTATATTGGCAAGAGTGGATGGAAGAGCACGGCTTCGATGCGGTCACCGCGCGCGAAATGGTCGTTCAGACTTTTGTCGGCGCAGCCAAACTCGCGGCGGCCTCGCCAGAGATCGCGATTCAAGAATTGCAAGATCGAGTCGTCTCGAAAAAAGGCGTAACGGCCGCGGGTCTTCAATCGATGCGCGAGCTCGAGCTTGAGCGCGGCCTTCGCTACAGCTTTGAGAAGGCCGTCATTCGCGATCAAGAAATCGAGCGCGGCACGTCTCAGCAATGACGCTGAAATCGAGTCTTGCAATTCTCATCTTTATTTCCGTGCAGGCTCGAGCGCAGCCAGGCTTAACGCCTGAACAACAAGAAGCGGCCGAGCACACGGCTCTTTCGCAAACTGGATTTCTAGTCGGTCATAATCTAACCGCGACATCGGATATCGATCCCGAGTTTGCGGCGCAGTTCACTTTTTGAGACTCGACCTTGATCAGATCGAATTGGTTTATGACACGCAAAGTCTGGACTCGACCTTAGATTAGATTGCTCGACCTTTGCTCAAGCTTCGAGGCGTAGGTCCGATCTAGTCTGTATGAAAACACAGACAATGGTCTCTAAATTATTCGTCATCGCTAGTGGGCTCTCCATCACTGGACTCATCACCGCATGTGCGCCAACAGGCTTCCAGTCGATCGCGGATTTGAGCGTCAATAAAAGGTCTAGTGATCCGGTTGCCGAACAATGTGTACCCGACACAGTCGATTACCTCTGGGACGTGAACATTTATGGATTCGGGCTCAGTGGATTCGACTTTGACGTCAGCTATAATGGGCCGGTCGCGGGGCCAATCACAAAAGTTGGACTTGGCGCGAAGATCGATAAAGGCACGCTCAATCTAGAAATGGATGTTCGTAAACCTTACGAAGCCTCAAAGCTGACAGTGCCGGCAGATACGACCATCACAAGCGGATTCGATTTTACCCTTGATGTCGGCATCGTAAAGTTTGGAGTCGGCTCAAGTTCAGACGCACAGGCCGCGATGATCAAACTGACGAGCGCAAGCTACCAAAAGCTTTTGAACAACGCGACTTCGTCGTTAGCAAAAGATCCCAATCCTTGGTCGACCCACATCGTTAGACAACTTGATAAAGATAAGTTCATCGTACCGGTCGGTTCGTTTGCAGGACTCGCTTACGGCGACACATTTGATGTCTATAAATATCAATACGATTGGGTCGACAGCAAAATCGGCTGCTCAAGCGGCGCCATCGGTGGTTGGAAAGTTTCAATGACCCCAATCGCGACGTTAACGACCTACGATATTCGCGACGGCAACGCGATCCTTCAAGTCGTCGGCACACCAACATCGCCGATCACCGTCAATGATCTCATTGAAGTGAAGGCTCTCCGCAAAGCCAATCGGGGCGACAGGCGCGCGAACTTGAAAAAGTCAGTCCGGATCGTTGGCCTTCACCAGCCAAATCACATCACGATTGTCGGAGCCGGTGAAATCGATCTTACAAGCTACCTCAATTACCAGATGCAGCCCTTGATGAACAATTCAGCCTTCTGGGTGCCATAGGCCCAAAAAACCTGCCGGGGACCTGACCAACGTCTGGTTTCCCGCGGCTATCTTGCGACCCTGAGCGGCCGACCGTAACCTAAGAGTGTCACAAGACATTCCGGAGGACCGCCGCATGAAGATCGCACCGATCGATATCGCCCATAAAACATTTGCCCGCAAAGTGATGGGCGTTGATGCCGATGAAGTAAACGACTTCATGCGCGACGTAGCCGACCAAATGGAAGAGGTCATTCGCGAGCGAAATTCTCTCAAAGAAGCACTTCGCCAAAAAGAAATGACGCTCTCGGATTATAAAGAACGCGATCATGCGCTGCAGTCGACGATTACGACGGCAGCAAAAATGTCAGACGGCATTCGTGCCGATGCTGAGCGTGAAGCTCGTTTGATCATCGGCGACGCCCAACAAAAGTCAGACATGATTTTAAAAGATAGCCGCGATCAATTGAAGCGCGTCTATCAAGAGATCGCGGACCTCAAGCGTTTGCGCATGCAGTTCGAAGTGAACCTTCGCACGATCTGCCAATCGCATATTTCGATCATTGATCAGAGCCACATGTCAGTTCCAGACCCGCAAATTAATCTGGCTCAGGCGCAGAGCCACATGAACGCGCAGGCATTTCAACCGGCAAACGCGAATTTGAATCAGCAGGGATTTGCGCCGGCCCCACAGGCCGGCAAGTAAGCGGTGCCCGACACGGGCACCTTTCCAATCACAAAGTTTCTTTGAAGAAGTCTTGCATCGCTTGCCAGCTGCGCTTGTCGGCGTTGGCATTGTAGGCGGCACCTTTTGAGTTGTCGTTGCCGGCGCCCTTTTCAGTAAAGCTGTGAACTGCCCCGCCGTAGCTGACCATTTGCCAGTCGACGCCAGATTTCCGCATTTCATCTTGGAAGGCCGTTACGTCAGCCGCCTTGTTATAAGGATCGTCCGCGCCGTGAAGGACGAGCACTTTCGATTTGATGTTCTTGCCGTCAGCTGGCGAAGGGCTGTCGAGACCGCCGTGAAACGAAACGATCGAATTCAACTCCGCGCCGGAGCGACCGAGTTCAAGAACGGTTGTTCCACCAAAACAATAGCCGATGGCGGCGATGTGTTTTGGATCGACGTTTGATTGAGATTTTAAGGTTTGCAAACCGGCATTCGCGCGCGCGCGAAGTGTTGCCCGATCGCTCTTGTATTGCCCTGCAAGTTTTCCGGCTTCATCGTAATTTTTTGCGCGAATACCTTTACCATAAATATCAGCCGCAAACGCGACGTAACCGAGCTTCGCCAACGCATCGGCTTTTGACTTTGTCTCGTCGGTAATGCCCATCCAGTTGTGGACCACGAGCACGCCCGGGTGAGCCCCTTTTTTTGCGTCGTCGTAAACCATGTAGCCTTCAAGCGCGGTGGCGCCCTCTTTGTATTCGATATTTTTCTTAACGAGCGCGCCATGAGCCGAGAGAGAAAGAGACAGTGCGAGGAGCAGCAAAAGCTTCGACATCGGGATCCTTACTTATTTATTTGCGATCGAAAAGACGTTCAGTTGAGTCCAGCGATTCGTTGGTTTGTTCAAAAAGTTCAGGGTCTGTTGGTTCAGGAACGGTACGGAAATCTTCGGTATGAGACTTTGGAGCGATCGGCGTCGAGCCGACCGATACGCGAGGCGTACCGATGCGTCGTGGGATCGGACTCGGCCCGTTGCCGGGAGAATTGTAATAGAGAGAAAGCAAAATTGATTGGCCTTCGGCCGCGCGAACTCCATTCAATGTTTTTGCGTAACCGAGTCGCACACCGAAGGATCGGTCGAACCGCAAACCAATCCATCCGTTTACTTCGAGCAAAGCCGGATTGTACGCCCAAAAGCGAGCACTTGTTGCATCGGCTGACGTCTGTGTCAGTTTGCGGTCGACGCTTGTTGTCGCATCCGACAAAACCGTTTCGTAACCTTGAACGCCGCCGCCGAACGTGAACGCACCGAAGAGTGCGACTTCCGCGCCGAGTCGGTAAGCGAAACGCTTCGCGAGATCGACGCCGGGCAAATGAAAGCCCGTGTAGGCCTCAAAGCGCAGATACCGATAAGGTTTAAACATAAAGAGGCCGAGTTTCACGTAAGGCGCACCGTCGCTTGTCAGCGGTGTCGTTTGGCCGCGCTTGAAATCATTGAGCGAGTAGCCGCCCTCGACTTCAGGCACGACGCGCCACCAGCGCCGCGCGAGAAGAAAATCGGCGCCGCCGAAAATCGCGTCGGTGTTGGTGCTTGTCTTATCAGGATTCAAGACAGTCGTATCGGTTGCCGTCACGCCGTTTGCGACGATGCCGCCGAAGAGGGAAATCATCGAGGTGAATCCGTAGCGAAGCTTCAGCTGGTTTTCGAACGACGACCACTTATTGTTGTTCGGGAGGTTCTCCCAGGAACCGCGGGTGTCACTGTAGTTCGCGTGCGAGAGAAAGTACTCGCTCGTGGTCTGAACACCGAACGATCCTTGATTCCAGGACGAGGGCGGCGTCTCTGGTACCGTAAGACCGAATGCTGGCGAGGCGAACAAGCCCACCGCGCACGTGAAAAGGAGTGCGGGAGCAATAAAAATGTGGCGGGCGTGATGAGCTATTTTTAAACTTGTCATGGCGGTTAGCGAAAAGCGTAGCACAGCGGTTTTAAAGATGAGAAGGTCCGTCTGAAATGCCGACGCAGTCCAAGATCACGACATCGACAACGAATCAATCGCGCCTCCTGGTGATCTTCCTGACGGTCTTCATCGATCTTGTCGGGTTCGGAATTATTCTCCCTTTAAGTCCCTTCTTGGCGCGTGAATTTCACGCTTCGGCCATCCAAGTTGGCCTGCTCATGTCGGTTTATTCAGTCATGCAATTTCTGTTTTCGCCGATTTGGGGCGCTCTGAGCGACCGCATCGGTCGGCGTCCCGTGATCCTCATCGGCCTCTTGGGAGGCGGACTGTCTTACCTGCTTTTCGCTTTTTCGACGACGCTGCCACTTTTATTCGTGGCACGCGCCTTGGCCGGACTCTTCGGCGGCAATATTTCGACCGCCCACGCTTACATCGCCGATGTGACCAAACCCGAAGAGCGATCCAAAGGAATGGGTCTGATCGGTGCGGCATTTGGGCTCGGGTTTATCTTCGGCCCGTTACTCGGCGCGGGACTCGGTTTGTTAGGGCAGCACTTCGGTTCTGCGCCACCGTTTGGAATGAGTTTTTCGGCGTTGGGTGCGGCCGCGCTTTGTTTCGCGAACTTTGCGCTGGCGTCATTCGTGTTGAAAGAAAGTTTACCGCCAGAGATGAGGGCGCAGTCACGTGAACGCAAAAATCGAATTAAAGAAATTCTTGGCCAGATGCGCGCGCCCATCTCGGGCCCGCTGATGATTGTCTTTTTTCTCTCGGGGCTGGCGATGGCCGAGATGGAATCAATGCTGTTTCCTTACGTCGCTGATCGCTTCGGCTGGGGGCTTGAAAAAGCCTCGATGGGATTTGCCTACGTCGGCGTATTGATGGTGATCACGCAAGGCTATTTGATTCGTAAATGGATGCCGCGCTTCGGGGAGAGACGCGTTTTGCTCATCGGGCTCTTGGCCTTCGCGATCAGCCTTGCGCTCATACCTATTTCATTTAGTATTTTGCTTTTGGCAATCTCGATGACCGTACTTGCGGTCGGTAACGGCATGATGCGACCACCGAATTTGGGTCTCATCTCGATCGCCTCTCGCTCTGACGAACAAGGCGCCGTGCTCGGCGTGACCAACTCGTTAGCGTCGCTCGGCCGGATTGTTGGGCCGGCGATCGGCGGTTTGATGTATGAGCGTCTGGGCAAAGGTTCACCTTTTTGGTTAGCGTCAGTTTTAGCGTTCGCCGCGCTCTGGATGGCGTGGTCAACGACGACGTCGCCTAAACGTCCACCCGAGACTTCAAGTGTCTGATATTTTGCATGTCTGATATTTTGCAAATCGGCCGCTACCAGCTCGAAAATCTCATTAGAGAAGGCGTCCGTTTTCTTTTTATCGATTTTCGAAGCGAATCTGAGCGTCTCGCCCGTGCCTCTGAACCACTTCTCGCGAAAACAATGCCGATGTCGCTCGGTGAACTTCATGAAAATCTAAAGTCCAATCAAGTTCCGTTCGATGCCGCCATCTTGCTCTTGGACGAGACAGGTGCTGAGTCTGTTCTGACGGCTGCTGCGCTCGAGACGCAAGGCTACAAAAACGTTTACGTCGTTCGCGGTGGCGCCGCCGGCCTTTAGGTCCACCTTCCTTTCGGTTTCGCAGATGCGTTAAATAACGCGCCTGCGAAAATCAAGGAAAGTCGTCAGCTCTCCCACTTGCAGCGGAGTTCCTGCTCTAGGTATGTTGCGCAGATGGCGTCGAGTCCCGCTGACAGCACAAGCCTGAATAAACGAGACCACTGCGACGTCGCCATTATTGGCGGCGGCCTAGCCGGTAGCCTCTCGGCTATCCACCTCGCGCGAGCGGGTTTTCGCGTCGTCCTTTTCGAAAAAGAAGCCAAGCCAACCGAAAAAGTTTGCGGCGAATTCTTAAGCTACGAAAGTTTACCCCTGTTGCGTGAGGTTGGTGTCGATCCGACAGCTTTCGGCGGAAGAGAGATTACCAAGTTTCGACTTCACGGTCCACGATACAGCGCCGAGGTTTTGCTTCCGCGAAGAGCGATTGCGGTTTCGCGCACGAAGTTAGATGAGGCGCTAATGAAAACGGCGGTCGAAAGTGGCGCCGATGTTCGTCGCGGCGTTCGCGTTGCCGAAATTCTTGAAGGACTCGACGAAACAACAGGCTCAATCTTGCTGTCGACCACTGAAGGCGAGATGCGAGCCCAGCGTTTGATTGTGGCAACCGGAAAAACCGAATTTAAAAACGTCAATGATCGCGTTGGCCGCGGTCGCTCGTATGTCGGTTTTAAAACGCACCTCCGGCTCAAGCCGTCGAGTGCGCTTGATTTGAAAGATCACTGTGATCTCTTTGTCTTCGACAATGGTTACGGTGGGCTCACGGATCTCGGTGACGGTTACGCCAATTTCGCGTTTCTTATCGAGAAGTCAGCGCTTAAAAAAATCGGCGCAGATTGGCCGTCGCTCAGCGCACATATAGGTAAATCATGTTGGCAAGCCTCACACTATCTCGACGGGGCCGAACCTCAATCGTCGCGCCTCTCTTCGGTTTCGTCGGTTCCCTACGGATTTTTACGTCGGGCTCCGCCGCCGGCTGGCCTGTTTTTCGTCGGTGATCAGATGGCGGTGATTCCTTCAATGACCGGCGAAGGTATGACGATCGCGTTGATGACGGCACGTCGTGCGGCCGACGCGATGATTGAGCCATCGGCGGCAGGTCATCGTCTCAGATTTGCTTCACTGGCCTCGCGCCAATACCAGCGCGATGTTCGCGCAATCCTTCGCCCACAAATCGAAACCGCTTTGGGTCTTCAGGCGTTTTTCAAGAATCCGCGTCTCGTCGATCTCTCGACGTTTGCACTCAACGCGTTTCCCGCGATTTTCCGCAGGGCTTTTCAGGCGACTCGCTGTAAGTTAATCGAGCTCCCCTCCGCGCCAAAGAACGGCAAGGATTTGAAAAAATCTCCTGGCGAATCGTCAACCACTCCACTCATCGGCGTTTAATTCCCGTTCGAGGCGAATTTTGCACCTCTCCAAGAATTGCACTGATCTCTTGGGTGACCAATCTCTAGACAGATTAGGTTCCAAGGGGAGTGTAGATGTCGAACGAGAGATTTTTTCGAATGTTATCGATCGCGTTACTTGGCGCCTTGGCGCTGGCCTGCGTTCCAGACTCGGAAGCGAGCTCGCCGGTGGCTTCGAGGATTTCAGCGTTGGGCGCAACTTTGATGTCGGCCGATGTTCTTCCGGTCGAAGTTCAAGTCGTGAACGAGATCGACGAGATCAACGCTGGGCGTTTCAACCCCGCAGTCGCGGGCGGAGCGAAAGGCGAAACTGCGCCTGCAGCGCAAAAGCTCTCGCAAGTTGATCCAAACTTCTGATTCGACAAACGAACCGCGTAGGCGCTTTACTCGTTTGGGAGCGGGGTGATAGCGTTTGGTCCTATGACCAACGATGCAACCGACACGACTTCCAGCGCTCCCGAAAGCGCCCTCTCTGATCGTTACAATCCCGCCGCTGTCGAGCAGCGAACCTATAAATGGTGGGAAGAGCAGGGCTACTTTAAAGCCCAAGACGTTTCAACCAAACCTCCGTTTAGTATTATTCTTCCACCGCCGAACGTGACGGGCCAGCTTCACATGGGTCACGCGCTCGATCATACGATTCAAGACGTCTTGATCCGCTGGAAGCGCATGTCAGGCTTCAATGCGATGTGGTTACCCGGAACCGATCATGCCGGCATCGCGACGCAATCGGTAGTTGAGCGCGAAC
>JAYTHQ010000340.1:0-2866 GCA_043732445.1 Bdellovibrionales bacterium
ATTGCGCAGCCAAGATCCGAAGTTCCCGAACTATCGCGCTCGGTGCCGACGCAGGACGGATCGACAAGGTACTCTTGGTCGTTCGCGAGCGGCAGGGCCGCCGTCGTAAACGACAAGATGGGGTGACCAAGCGCCTTCTCTAGGCGAAAGAGCGGGTTTCCCTTTAACGTGTGAGTTGAAAAAACGCTTGGTAAATAAATGAGTGCGTGCTGCCCTGCCGCTTCAGATTTCATGAGCGCATCAACGAGTTCTGCTTGCGTGTCGGTGTTAGTCGTCACACGGATAACCGGTGCCGTGGTGATTCCGTGGAGGTCTAAATCTGGCATCTGTTGCTCGGCGATGATCGTGTCGAAGTGGAGTCCAGACTGTTCAGCCGTCGCCAAAAAACCTTTTAGAATATCGCGGTGAAATTCCGGTTCGAGCGGAATCCCGACCGCGACGGTTTTCGTTTCGCGGATCTGCGCGTAGAAACGGCGAAACACGACGGCGCCGATTTCACTGGGCTGATCGAAAAAACTCGGCTCCATCACGACAGGGGCGACGGGCGAGTAGCCAAATTTTAAGACGAAAAGCATGCCGGCCGTGAGGATCAGCATCAGGGCGGGAATATAGAGTCTTACAAACCACTTAGTCAGTTGAGCTTTCGTTGAGTCTTTCATGGAGGATATGGGTAAGGCGCGAGACGTGGCGGGTCAAGTGGGACTTGATAGCGACCCGATTCGGGCGTAGTTTCCTGTCAACATAAGGACTTGATCCCGTGAGACAGGTACCTGCGAATTCTCAAGCGCAAGCGTTGGCTGTTGCGCACTATCTTGTGATTGGTGATGGCCGGTTGGCGCGTCACTTGGGTACTTATTTATCTCTCGAGTCAGTTTCTTTTGATCGATGGTCCCGCCGCGAGCCTCTTGGTGCGCTGCCGGCTCTCATTTCTGGCGCAACCAATGTTTTACTCGCGATCTCTGACTCCTCTATAGAACCGTTCGTCACGGCTCACCCGTCTCTACTCGACCGCAGTTGCGTTCACTTTTCTGGGGCCTTAGTTTCAGCGCAAATTCCGTCAGCGCACCCGCTAATGACGTTCTCGTCTGAGCCTTATTGCCTAGAATCGTATAGATCGATTCCATTTGTATTTGAACGCGGGCGCGGATCGATGGCCTCGCTGCTTCCGGGTTTGAGAAATTCATCATTCGAAATAGAGGCCGCGAAAAAACCCCTTTACCATGCGCTCTGTTCGATGAGTGGCAACTTTACGGTCATGCTCTGGGAAAAAGTGTTTTCGCTGTTCGCTTCCGAATTACATTTGCCGCCAGAAGTTTTGCATCCATACCTCGAGCAAGTAACGAAAAATCTTTTAACGCTGAAGCTTGGCGAATCAGTTTTGACCGGCCCGCTGGCGCGTCGAGATTTTGCGACAATCGAAAAACATCTCAGGGCCCTGGGTTCAGATCCTTATTCCACTGTTTACCGCGCGTTCGTTGAGGCTTATTTAAAACCGCAATCCGCAGAGCACACCGTGCTTACGCCGGGAGGGGCTGTATGAAATCAGTTTTGGATTTTGGCTTAAAAATTAAAAATGGTAAAAATATTTCGATGGTCACTTGTTACGACTCAACGAGTGCCGCGATCGTGGCAGCGTCTGAGGTCGATTGCATCTTGGTTGGCGATTCGCTCGCGATGACGATGCACGGATTTGATTCGACGTTACCTGCCACTCCCGAACTGATGGCGCTTCACGTAGCGGCGGTTCGCCGAGGTGCGCCTTCAAAATTTCTGATCGGCGATCTTCCTTTCCTCGCGCACCGCGGATCAGTCGACTCGACAATGGACGCGATTCGAAAAATCATGGTCGCCGGCGCGCAAGCCGTCAAAATCGAAGGGATCGACGGAAGCGAAGAGATGATTCGGCACATTGTTCAATCGGGCGTGCCAGTGATGGGACATCTTGGGCTCACGCCGCAATCGGTGCACCAGTTTGGCGGCTTTAAAGTCCAGGCCACCACCCTCAGCGCCCAAGACATATTGATCGAACAAGCGCTGAAAGTTGAAGCTGCAGGCGCGTTCGCTTTGGTGCTTGAATGTGTACCAACGACGATCGCGACTCGCGTGACCGAACAGCTTCGAATTCCGACGATCGGCATCGGCGCCGGGGGCGGCTGCTCAGGCCAAGTTTTAGTGTTCCAAGATTTGCTTGGACTGAATGTCTCTTTCAAACCGAAATTCGTTCGAAAGTACGCCGACGGTTTTACGTTTGTGAAATCGGCGCTCAATCAGTTTCATGCTGATGTTGTGGCGGGAACATTTCCCGCAGAAAAAGAAAGCTACACGATGCCAAGCTCGGTGGCCGCTCCAGTTGACGAGGGCGTCGTCTATTCAACGGTTTCAAAGCCGGAGGTGACTCAATGAAAACGCCTCGGGTTTTTACGAACGTCAATGAATGGCGCGAATTTCGACGCACTCTGGGTGAAAGTTCTTCGATTGGTTTTGTGCCAACGATGGGTGCGCTCCATGGGGGACATGCCTCACTTCTGAAGCGTGCGCGCTCCGAAAACGACTTTGTCGTTTTAAGTGTTTACGTCAATGCTACGCAGTTCAACGACCCCCAGGATCTTGAGAACTACCCAAAAACGCTTGCGGCCGACGTCGCGCTGGCCGGTGCTGCCGATGTCGATTTTGTTATCGCGCCCAGCTTTCCTGAAATGTATCCAGATTCGTATCATTACCGAGTCAGCGAGAACGTGTTTTCGACTGAGCTTTGCGGCGCTCACCGACCCGGTCACTTCGATGGCGTTTTGACGGTCGTGATGAAACTTTTAAATTTCGTACGCCCCACTCGAGCCTACTTTGGCGAAAAAGATTTTCAGCAGTT
>JAYTHQ010000341.1:0-2859 GCA_043732445.1 Bdellovibrionales bacterium
GTTTACGGTGACTGGGATTATAAATTTGCTGGCGCCTTTAGTCGCGGCGGGGCGCGCGGGCTTTCGAACTTAACGCCTTACCTCGGGGCAGGTCTTGTCTTGGTCGTTTCAAATTCCTCAGACAGCGACACTCGTGGCTTTAGATATTTTGATAGCAGTAGCTCGTCACGTGTTGCTCTGGGCCTTCGCATTCCGTTAGGTATCGAGTGGAAGCCAGCAGATACGCCGATCGGAGTCTTTGTGGAGATCGCTCCGGGGCTGACGATTGTTCCGGCCACCTACGCATTTGTTCAGGGTGGGCTCGGAATTCGATTCTTCTTTTAACGACGGCGGCCGGGCGTGAACTTCCGTCCACCACCAGGGCGGGCGGGTCGCGAATCGCGGCTCGTAGGCAGACGTTCAGAAACTGCGCCCGGAGTTTTGGCGACGTGAGCGAGCGATTCGCCGGGGTAGAGTGCCAAAATAAACTCTGCTTTTTTTTCGCCGACGAGTTTTGGCAGATCCCTCGCAAGGGCTTCGATAATTATTTCACTCTCTTGAGTAAAGTCGCAGCCGAGCAAAACTCGCCGGGCCGGAAAGCGTTCGGCCAACTCGTTTAATAGACGTCCCATGCGGTACGGCGTATCCATCAAGATGACCGGACGTCTTTCGTGTGCAATTTCACTCAGCGCGGCGCCTCGAGCTTCGGTTTCAGCAGGTAAAAAACCCCTAAACAAAAATTCGCTAAGATAAGTTCCCGAGACTGAAAGCAGGCACATTAAACTCGAGGCGCCCGGAATTGGTTTCGACGACAATCCCTCGGCGCGGCAAAGTGCGACAAGTTTTGCTCCCGGGTCGCAAAAGCCTGGCGTTCCGCAATCGGTCACGAGAGCCACGCGAGACGTTCGGCACAACGCGACCAAATCTTTGAGGTCTTCGTCTCGTGTGTGTTCGTTCAGTAACTCGAGCCTCTTGCCTTCGATGCCAAGACGTTTCAAAAGTTTTGAGGCGTCTTTGCGTTCTTCGCCGATGATGACGTCGGCGGCCCGCAAAACATCAATCGCCCGCAACGTGATATCGCCAGGATCTCCAATGGGAGTCGCAATTAATTCTAGTGACATAGGGTGACATGTACCTGGTCTTGGCAGAATCCACAAGCTAGAGTCAGGCTCATGATCCAACCGTGGAAAGTTCTCAAATCGATCGAGATTTTTAAGACGACATTTTTTCGGTTTCGTCGTGATCAGTGCGAGCTTCCTGACGGGCGTGTGATGCCGAATTACTACGTCATGGAATTTCCTGACTGGGTTAACGTTGTCCCTGTCACCGATGATGGCAGAATCGTTTTGGTCGAACAATATCGCCATGCGCTCGGCAAAACCGTGCTTGAAATTCCGGGTGGATCAACGAATCCGGGTCAAGGTGAAGATCCGAAGAAAGCCGCTTTACGCGAACTCGCCGAAGAGACGGGGTATGTTCCTGAAGACATTCGCTTGATTGGTGTCCATACGCCAAACCCCGCCATGCAAAACAATCGCATGCATACGTTTATCGCGTTCGGTTGCAAGAAATTGCAAGAGCCCGATCCAGACCCCTTCGAAGATTTGCGGACGGTCGTGTTGCCGGTACACGAAGTGATCGAGCAGATCTTTAGCGGCGAGATCAATCATTCGATCGTCGTTGCGTCGCTGTTATACGCCCTACCAGTTTTGGGTTTTCATCTCCCGCAAAAAAAGTAACCTGCTTTAAGCTAACTCCGACGCGGTGATTTCAAAATGTTCGATACGGTCGAGCGTTTCGCTCACTTCCTCGCGGCCTGAGTGACAGCTATCAATGTAAACCAAAGAAATCTGCGGTAGCTTCTCGGAAACCAAATTGAGATTCACCGGTTCGTTTTCGAACAAATAAATTTTTCCGAACCGATGGGCACTCTCGCGAAGCACGTCGACTTTGAATTCGGCATCGTCCCATTCGGCAACCGGCTTGAGGCGGAGCTCAATGCCGGCTTCACCGAGCGGAAAGCCGCGCTCGCGTAAGCTTGTTTTAGTCCCGTCGAGCATTCGCGGGACATCGCGACCAGTAAGGTACATGATTTCCGCCCCGGCGGCGCGCAACTTATGAACAAAGTCGACAGCGCCCGGTAACGGCTCATCATGATGAAGATAAGCGTCACTGAAGAAACAAGATGCCCAATGTTCGTGAAGTTCTCGGACAAATTCGGTGTGGGTTTCTTTTTTAATGCCGACGCGAATTAAAGCTTCGGATAAGCCCCAGTCGCTAGACTGAATCGGCAGGTTTCTAATTTTTGCGCATTCGTTTGGATAGCGGTGTTGAAATTTTGGATTCTCGGCGAACGCATCGACAATTCGGCACATGCGAAGCGTGAGATCGAAGAGTGTCGAGTCCAAATCAAAGACCGCCAAAAACGGGATTTGCTGACGTTTGGCCTCGGAGGCCTCATCAAGAATTCTATTGAGAATCGTCTGCGACATCTGTTCTTTGCCTCCTTGGTCAACATACCCGAGAGATCTACCGTGAGTCGTGTTGATTCTGAGCCCGCCGTAGGTCCTGAGGATAAATTCGACAGAAAAGTAAACCTCGTGAATCTCTGAACGAGTCATAACGGCTCGCGAAGCGCGCTGCGCGCTGAGTTCTTCGACAGTCTTCGCAACATTCGCACGGAGAGTGTGAGCTCTCCCACAAGATTGCCGGCAAGATCTTGAGTGTTTACGAGGGGTCACCGATGAAACCCCATGCACGATTCGAGTCACAACTCCCATTCAAAACCCAATCAGGCAGCGGTCACGCAAACGCTGTTTTACGTTTATCACGCAGACGTTCAAAGTGGTCCGATGGGCTTGAATGAAATCGCGATGCGAG
>JAYTHQ010000342.1:0-2855 GCA_043732445.1 Bdellovibrionales bacterium
TTGAAGCTGCTTCAAGTTTGGCGCCCGAAACTCAGCGGGCCACTTGCGGCGATCGAAATTCCGCAGGGCAACTCACATTCAGAAATTTTGCTCCGCGAAGCGCTGCTGAAAGCCAAAGGCGAATGGAACTTTCCTTACAAAGATGAAGAACTCTGCCACTGCCGCGCGGTGACGACGGCGAAAGTCGATGCTGCCATCATTGGCGGGTGCCGAAGCGTTCGCGCTCTGGCGCGCGAAACGTCGGCCGGAACGTCGTGCGGATCTTGCCGCCCTGACGCCGAACAGATCATCAACTACCGCTTAAAATAAGCGACAAACTGTTTTTATTTACTCTTGCCAGTTTTATCAACGGCTAGGGTTTTCGGAAATTCACCAGTCTCAAGATAAGTATCGAGCAGAGGTCCCAGTTTACGGCGGCACGATCCGCCGCAAGGCCCAACTCCTGCCGTCGTCTCATCAAAGATTTTGTTCATCGTATCGGCCCCATTTTTGATGGCGTCTTCGATCACGTCGCGCGGTACGCTGTTGCACAAGCAAACGATCTCGCGCTTGGATCGACGCGCGCGGCTCATTGGGCCTTCTTTATCGGTGCTGTGACCAATTCAATCAGTGCTTGCAGCAAGCGCTCGCGCAGCTCGATTTTATCGCCGCGAAGGTACGCACCCGACGCAAACATGTGGCCACCGCCACCGAAGCTTTCGGCGATCGGGAGCACCGGCAAGCGACCTTTGCTTCGCAGCGATAGTTTGAAAACGCCCGGCGCATCCTCACGTAAAAGAGCCGAGACTTCGACGCTCTCGATGTTCATCACGAGATCGATAATGTCGCCGCTCTCCTCGGGCTCAAGGCCACTGGCTCGGGCGTCGGCGGTGTTGACGTCTAAGAGTGCGACGTGTCCGTCGGCCGCGTATTGAACTGACGAAAGTGACGTCGCCATGAAGCTCATCTTTGCAACCGTGTACGTCGCGAAGAGGTGACGGTGAATGAGTTCAGGTTCACGTTCAAAGCGAAGAAGCTCAGCCGCCATTTCGTGCGAGCGCGGATCAGCCTTCACGTAACGAAACATCTGCGTATCGAAAACGACGCTCGTGTAAAGCGCGCGCGCGATCTCGGCGGTCATCGAAACACCCAGTTCCCGCAAAAGGCGGTAAACGATTTCGCCGGTGCTGGCGGCTGAAATATCGATCACCGAACCGCCAGACGGTACCGGGCCTTTTTTCAAGATCGGGTGGTGATCGATGAAAAGCAGTTGAGCGCAGGCAGCTTCAAGTTCTGTCGCCAAAGGTTCAACAAGTCGGCGATCGTTCGTGTCGAGAATCAAGGCAAGATCAGCTCTAGGGACGGGCGCATGGCCAAAAACGTCGATTATCTCCGTCAGACCAAGAAATGCGTATTTTTTCGGCGGAGCATCGGGATTCACGATCCAGGCCTTTTTGCCGAGCTGTCGAAGGCCGAGCAAAAGAGCCAACTCTGCCCCAAGACCGTCGCCATCTGAGTTACGGTGCGTCGAAAGAACGACGGAGTTTGCGTGTTTTAGCTGGAGCGAGAGAGTTTCGAGCATGGGCCTTAGCTTACCAAGCTTGATGGCTCGCGCAAAGTGCGATAAACGTCGTGGTTTCGTCGAGCTAGGATGTGCCGAGGCGCACGCCTAAAGCGACCGATGTTTGGAGACACTATGGCCGATAATTTGCCCATCACCGTTATTGGAAAGCTGAAGCTCGAAGAGGAGCTCAAGCGCCTAACTTACACAGAGCGTCCCAGCATCATTAAAGCGATCGAAGAAGCTCGCTCGCACGGCGATATCAGCGAAAATGCCGAGTACGAGGCCGCCAAAGAACGCCAAGGCATGATCGAGGCCCGGATCTCTGATATCCAGGGCCAGCTGGCCGGTGCTGACGTCATCGATACCTCGACGATCAAATCCGATCGCATCGTCTTTGGCGCGGTTGTTGAGTTGACCGATCTCGATAACGACGACGACGTCACTTACCAAATCGTGGGAGTTGATGAAGCCGACGTCAAAGAAGGCCGCATCTCGATTTTATCGCCAATTGCGCGAAGTCTCATTGGCAAAACCTCGGGCGACACGGTCCAGGTTCGCAGTCCAAAAGGCGACCGCGAATTCGAAGTTAAAAAATTCTATTTTAGATAAGCCCGAGAGGCGCCAAGCGTAGTGCAAAGAGATCGTCTTCCTTACGTTGAATCGCACACCGGCTGGCGGTCGTTCTTTGTCGCGATTCTTCTCGCGGCCGTGCTGGGTCTTGGGTTTCGCCTTTATTTTTCTTCAGTGCGTTTGAAGACGTGGGTGACTACGGGGATTGAGTCGCAGAAGAAAAAATCGGCGCATCCATTCGCGGTGAGCTTCGACCGCGCGAGTTTAAGTCTAGCACGAGGGTGGATCCCTGAATTTGCTGTCGTCCTCACGGGCGTAAAAATCGCGCCGTCAACTGACTGTCACCCAGAGGCATCGATCACGATCGGCCGATTACGTCTGCCATTTCGTTTGCGCTCGCTGGCGATTGGCCGGGTGGCCCTTGGCTTAATCAATGCCGAAGACATGCGCGTCGACCTTGACGGACTTCGCGCACGTTGCGCGAGAACTCAACCGCCGGAATGGGCGGCAGAGCCGGTGGTGACAGCGCCTGTGGCGGCAGCGCCGACCGAGAGTTCGGCGCTCATTGTCGCCACCGCGCCCCAGCCTTGGTGGACAGACGAACAATTTGAAAAAGCGCGGGCTATCGTCGAAGGCATCGAATTTTCACGCGCGACGCTTGAATTTGAGGATCACCGAAAAGAAATTTATCTCGATTCGTTCGAAGCGATTTTTCGAAGCGGCGGGCGCATCGGCGTGCAAA
>JAYTHQ010000343.1:0-2849 GCA_043732445.1 Bdellovibrionales bacterium
CGCTACCCTCTGTGGCGATTCGCTTCGGCGCAGCCTTCGATCGAAGCCCGCCTGAAATCCCTGACCGGTTTCGAGCCGCTTTAAAACATTCGAAGAAAATCACTTACAAATACGCGTGCTGGCAACTTGACTGCGCAAAAATGAGGGCGATAGTTGAGGAACTATTGGAGGATCCTCATGAGTAGCCTGGAAGCAAATTTCTCCACCCTCGTCTTGTCGATCGGCTCAAGTGCCGCGATGGCCTTGGGGCTTGCGCCAAATCCGATGACAAATAAATTGGAAAAAGATTTAAATCTAGCTCGGTTCAACATCGACCTACTTCGCATGCTCCGTGATAAAACTCGAGGCAATCTGAACGCCGATGAGCAAAAGTTCATTGAGTCGATCGTGACTGATTTGCAAATGAAGTTTGTGACGAATAACTAAGTCTCTGTTGAGCCAGCCTTTATCTATTAGGAGTGTTTTGTGAAATCTCGTCAGACGTCTCAAACTTCTCAAACGACACTGATGCAACGTGCTTTCCTTCCTCTCGTGATGACGGTCACAACCCTTGTCGCGGCGAGTGCCTACATTGAGCATGCCGACTCGCAATCATCGGCGCCACCCCCCACCATCACGACCCCAACGCCAAAGCCCAACGCGCAAGCCGTGCAGGATTTGAAAAATCAAGTTCCCCTCGATTTTTCAAAACTCGGCGAGCCGTTGCCGCGCAACATCTGGGTTGAACTCTCGAAATTGGTGAATCCGGCGGTCGTTTCAATCACGACGACCTCCATGCCTCGGCAAGCGGCACAAGGTCGCTACCGCGATCCGATTCAAGACTTCTTCGATCAATTCTACGGCGGCCATGGGCCCGCCGGCCCCGGCGGCGGCGGCCGAGAGCAGCTCGAGGCGCAACCCGCCATGGCGCTGGGAACAGGCTTCATCATTCGCGAAGATGGGTTAATCATCACGAATAATCACGTGGTCGAACAAGCCGACATCATTAAAGTTCAGCTCGACGAATCAACCGGCAAGCTCTACGAGGCGCAAGTCATTGGTCGCGACCCGCGCACAGATATCGCGCTCATTAAAATCGACGCGAAAGAAAAGTTGCCGGTCGCGAAACTCGGCGAATCCAAAAACGTTCAAGTCGGCGAATACGTCGCGGCCTTCGGTAATCCTTACGGCCACGCCCATACGATGACGACGGGTATCGTCTCAGCGTTAGGTCGAGAAATCGCCGAGATTAATCGCTTTCCGTTTATTCAAACCGACGCGAGCATCAACCCCGGCAATTCAGGTGGCCCGCTCGTCAACGTGCAAGGCTACGTGATCGGCGTCAATACGGCGATCGATGCGCGCGCGCAAGGAATCGGCTTTGCGATACCGATCGATAACGTAAAACAAATTGTTGCGCAGCTCGAGAAAGACGGCCGCGTCCATCGCGGTTACATCGGCGTGGGGATCGCAACCGTCGATGAAGAGATCGCGGCCCAACTCGGCTTACCCGATGCGCACGGCACACTTGTTAATCAAGTCATCATCGGTGGACCTGCTGACCGAGCGGGAATTAAGCCTTACGACATCATCACTGAGTTTGGCGGTAAAAAGACCGACGACGCAAATGCCCTCCAAAATGCCGTTGGCGACACGCCGATTGGCACCTCGGCAAAAGTTAAGGTGTTGCGATTCGATCAAAGCGGCAAAAGAAGCGATGTAACGGCAACTCTTAAAATCGCCGACAATCCCGACGAAACTCGTCCGGCCGCTAAGCTCGGCAAACAGTATTTCGGACAAAAAGCGCCGTTTGAATTGGGTTTCAAAGTCGCGAATTTTTCGGCTGATCTCGCTCAACAGCTAGGCGTGATGACCACGCAGCCGGGCCCGATCGTCACTGACGTCGACGCCAACTCGCCGGCCAGCAAAGCGGGCCTTCGGCGCGGCGATATCGTGATCGATATCAATCGCCGCGCAACACCCAACGCGACAGACGTTTTGAAGCTGTTAAAAAAGGGCCGAAATCTCGTCCGCATCGCTCGCCGCAACTCGATCGCGATCATTCCGCTCGGTCAGTGAGACGTGGCGATCTACGTACGGATGATAGGACCCAGCGCCCGCACCGCCGGGCGAGATGTAGACCTTGTGGCTTTATAAACAACGATAGTTTTTCGAGCACCTGGCCGTGGGGCAATCTGTTTAATGAGTAGACAGCAGCCCTTTCGGCGTCTCTAGTAAATAGATGGGTGACGAGAGTTTGACCGATGCCGCTTTCGTAAATGAACTCCTGACAAAACGCCCCGAAGAGCTCGCACGAGTTTTCGTCTCAACGATGCTTGAGAAGAGTTTGGTTGAACTGACACCGACATCCGCGACTGAACGACAAGCGGCAGCACGGTTGGCTCGTCAGCTTCAAGTCCTTGTCGCGTTCGTAAAGTCCGACGATGAAACTGGTTATCAATTGTTTTTACGAGCCACTATGCGATGCATGGACGAGGTCGCGCGCACGCAACATGCGAAACTACCCGACGAAAAAACGATAGGTCTTTACCGCGCCTTCGACAAGATGGACGAAGTCCTCGGCATTCAGTACGACCTTGACCGCGGAATGGCGTCTGACCCAAAGCAAAAAGAGCGACTCTACGAGGGCGCTGGCTTAGGTGTGCAAACGTCTTACTCCTCGATCTTGCTTGCGCTCGAGCGTGCCAAACCAAAATATGGCGCAAACGTTTTAGATTTGGGATCTGGCTATGGACGAGTGGGTTTTGTCATCGGACTTTTAAGACCCGATTTTCATTTTGCTGGCTATGAATATGTCGATCACCGCGTGCAAGATTCGAAAGCCGTCGCGGCACGCGCGAAACTCACGA
>JAYTHQ010000344.1:0-9455 GCA_043732445.1 Bdellovibrionales bacterium
CCAAGCGCATCTGCATCTCCGAGTAACTTATCGATTGCGCTAAATTCGTCACCGAGCGCATCGCCGAAGCCAGCCGCATCGGCGTCACCAGCATCGGTACCGAGTGCGTCGCCCACACCGCTGGCCAGTGCGACGGCCGCACCAACAGCGACGGCAAGCCCAACGGCGACGGCGACTGCGCCACCAACGTCAAAGCCGACACCCAAACCAAGTTCATCGCCCGCGGCCGCCGCCGCCGCGACGGCCGATTTATCGGCGTCGCCGACGCCGGCTTCCAAGCCGACAAAATCCATGGAAATTTTGATCGAGGCTTTGAATGCGGTCACCATTAAAGCAAAAGTCGACGGCGAATCAAAAACTTATTCTATGCAAGCCGATCAAGTTCAAACGATTCGCGCAAAGAAAGTTTCACTGCAGATTTCTGACGCCGGTGCCGTGAATCTGACGGTCAACGGCACTGACCGCGGAGTTCCGGGTGATCTCGGAAAACCGAAGCGTATCGATCTCCCGTGAAGTCGTTCTGGAAAGTCTGGTGGATCGCGCTCGTAATTAAAATCGTGCTAGCGATTTGGCTCCCGCTCGCAAGCGATGAGTCTTACTACTGGGTCTGGAGTCATCACCCCGCACTCAGCTACTTCGATCATCCGGGCATGGTCAGCTGGCTGTTTTGGCTCGGGCACGTATTTGAGACTATCGGTAACGGTGTTCGTCTCCCCGGTGTGATCTTGGGTCACGCGACACTTCTCGTTTGGAATTTGATTCTTGCGCCGTTTTTGATCGAAAAAAAGAAGACAGCGTGGCTCATCTTTCTCGCGCTCTCGCCATTTTTGGGCTTGGGCTCTCTCATCTTAACGCCCGACATTCCTTTCCTATTTTTCTGGTCGCTGTCACTTTATCTTCTTTTGCGCGCGATCGAAAAAAAGTCAGCCTTCGATTACGCGGCTCTTGGCGCGGCACTTGGACTCGGCTTCTGTTCCAAATACCTAATCGTGCTCTTCGTTCCGGCTGCTCTTCTCTGGCTTATCATCAGTGGCGAGTGGCGCAAGGTTCAATGGGCAAAAATTTCTTTGACGGTGATTGCGGGTCTTCTTTTTGCTCTTCCGGTTTTGGTCTGGAATTATCAGCACGAGTGGGTGTCGTTTGCTTTCCAGCTCAATCATGGACTTCAATCTGAGAAGCGAAACCCTCTCTGGCCTTTAGAATATATCGGCTCTCAAGTCGGGATTCTTTTTCCAATAGCGGTCTGGTTTGCCATCGGCAAAAAATCACCGCGCGGCACCAGCTTTCTTCATGTTTTTGGCTGGTTCCCTCTCGCATTTTTTTTCTACACTTCGTTTCGCGCGCGAGTCGAAGGAAATTGGCCGATGCCAGGGCATCCCGAAATTCTGGCGCTTGCATTCCTCAATGCGGGCGAGTCGAAGTGGCTCAAGGCACAGTCGATTGTTTGGTTGGCGGCGACTCTGTTAATTTTTTCGCAAGCCCTTTCTCCTTGGATTCCGATCGATCCAAAAAAATTAAAGACTACGGAGTTTACAAAGTTCGATGTCTTTTTACCGATAGCGAAGGAACGACCAGATCTCTTTCTTGGTTCGTATCAGGCAGCCGCTAGCGTTTCCTACAAGATGCGTCGACAGATTTACAAACTTGAGGGAATGAACCGCCGCGACTTTTACGATTTCATGACAGGGTCGCACCCGACTGGTGATAGCTTCGTAGTCGGAGCCGAGCGCGACCAACCTCTTCCGCGGTGGGTTGAAGCCGCGGGTTACACGATCACGAACGAACGAATTTTGTCGGATGAATTCCGGCTCATTGAGGTCTCTCGACGTGCGAAAGACGCTAACCGCTAGCGCGATTTTTTTTCTGATTTTCTTCTACGGCTTGGTTTTAAGCCAGACTCGCGTCAGCGTGATCGCCGATCAGCTTGAGCCTAAAAACGCGCCGTCGTTTTACGATTACCGCGGCGTCTCAAACGTTCACACCGACCGCGGCCTCGGGAGCGGTTCAGTTCTTGAAGTCATTAAAGCTGCGCAAGAGACGGGTCTTGATTATTTATTTTTGACCGATCTGAATCAGTTCGTTGATCCGGTGCTGCCTCGGCAAAATTTTCTCGATAGCTATCATCGTAAAACATTGGTGATGACCGCAAACCAGTACAGTTATTTAGATTCACAGCTCCTACTTTACGGCGTTCAAAAGCAGGAAAATTTTGAAAGCCTCGGGCAAGCCCAGCTTCTAATCGCAGATCTCCTTTCGCAACCAGGTGACGTCACCCGTGACAGCCTTCTGGTTCTCGCGCACCCAACCAAGCCTGGTTATTCTTGGAACGGATCTTACCCAATGGGTCTCGACGGCATCGAGATTGTGAATTTGAAAACGGCGTGGCGCAAAGCCTGGGAATCTAGCAAGGCTTCATTCGTCTGGAGCGCTTTTGTTTATCCGTTTAATTCCGATTTGGCTTTGATTCGGCTCTACGATGAGCCCAGCGAAGAACTTGAACTCTGGGATCAGCTCTCGCACTCGCATCATACGATCGGCCTAGCGGGAGCAGAAGCGACGGCAAAGACGGCCTCGATCGGTGATGTCAGTTTGAAGTTTCCGTCTTATCAAACGTCGTTTAGTTTTGTTTCGAATCATGTCCTTCTTCGGACAGAATTAACCGGCGAGGCCGAGAGCGATCGACGTAAAATTTTGACAGCCCTCGCAAAAGGCGAGTTTTACGTCTCGCTCGATGTCTTAGGAAACCCAAAAGGGTTCACGACTTACATCCAATCGAACGATCACACCTACATGATGGGTTCGCGCTTAAAGCATCAAGCGGGCACGAAACTCGTTGTTCATTTGCCGAGTGAACCGCGAGTCTCATTTGAAGCCGCGTTGATCAGAGACGGCCAACATATTGCTTCGTCGAATTCGGTTGACTCAAAATTTGATATCAATGAACCGGGCGTTTACCGTATTTTGATACGAGTTTTTGTCGGCTTTACGCTACCAGACGGAAATCGGTGGGTGACGTGGATTTACTCGAATCCGTTTTACGTCGACTGAGCGACGGTGATCTTTAGCGGTAAGACGGAACTTTCACTTTTAAACCGGCGCACGCGTTCATCTGGCAGGCGAGCCGCTCGTTTTCTGCAAATCCTCGTTCGGCTTTGGTTTCAAGTTCGACTTCGTGAGGCCGCTCAAGTTCGGGCGGGCCAACGATCACCGTCACGCGGCAGCTCCCGCAGGTGCCTCCGATACAAGACGAATCGAGCGGTAATTTATGCCTAAGCGCCGTCTCTAAAACGGTTTCGCCGTCGCGAAATTTCGCGGGCGTCTCGTCTAACTCATTGAAAATGAAGGTCATCGATTCATGCTTTTTGAACATGCCTTTTGAGCTTAACACGCTTGAATGTTCTTGGGGTCATTGCTATCAAAGTCTCATGCGTTTTATCGCTTTTGACCTAGAAACCACCGGCACTTTGCCAGGCGTCGATCAAATCGCCGAAATCGGTGCCGTCCGCTTTAACGATGCTGGCGTTCCCGAAACGATTTTCGCAACTCTCGTTGATCCGGGCATCTCGATGCCGGAGGCTGCTGGCCGCGTCAATGGAATCACCGACCTCATGCTCGCAGGCCAACCCAAGATCACCGACGTTCTCGACGCCTTCGCTGAATTCTGCGGTGACGACATCTTGGTCGCGCACAACGCCGCTTTCGATGCGCAGTTTTTGATAGCCGATATTAAGAAACACGAGACCACCTCGCCGCGCGGATTGATTCTCGACACTCTTCCAATCGCGCGCAAAGTTTATCCGGGCCTTGCAAACTATCGGCTCGGTACTTTAATTCAACATCTCGGCATTCCATCGACGAACTTTCACCGCGCCGAAGAAGACGCCGCTTACTGCGGTCAACTCTTTCATAAAATGGTGACTCGCCTGTCGCCTGGTGGCGTCGCGCCAACGATCGAAATATTGATCGGCCTAACCGGAAAAACTGAGCAGCGCTTTCCAATTATCGAAAAGCAACCGAAGCAGCTCGGGCTTTTAATTTAATCCTAAAATCCGAATTCGCACTTGCTGCGACTGAGTCCGGGACAAGAGGTCCCGGTTAACGTGCTAGACGCGCGCCTTGTGCGCGATCGGCATGCGGCGGCCACGGCCAAATGCGTGACCCGAGACTTTCAAGATCGGCGCGGCCTGCCAGCGCTTGAATTCTGTCTTGGCTAAAAGCTCAACCAACCACTTATCAGTTTTCGACTTTGCTGGCTTTTGAAACTCAACCAGCCGGCGAACACTTTTATCTAGCTCATCATACGGCGGAAGAGAGTCTTGATCTTTTTGATTTGGCCGAAGCTCTGCTGAGGGAGCTCTCTCGATGATCGCCTGCGGAATCAGTTCACGCTCGGAGTTGTAGTGACGAGAGAGCGCGTAAACTTCGCCTTTTAATAAATCACCAATGGGCGCTAGGCCCCCGCACATATCTCCGTAGAGAGTTGAGTAGCCGGTAGCGTATTCACTCTTATTGCCAGTTGCAAGAAGCAGCGAGTTTTCTTTATTTGAATAGGCCATCATAAATAAGCCGCGCAAACGTGATTGCATGTTTTCGTTCACGACACTGAAATCCATTGCGCCAAAAACTTCATTGAATGCAGCGAGAGAGGATTCGTAGCTCGCGGTGATCGGTAGATTAAAGCACTTCATACCCAGATTTTTTGCGAGCTCTTCTGATAGAGTTCGACTTTTCTCGTCGTTGAACGGTCCCGGCATGGTTACGCCGACAACCTTACTTGGGCCAAGCGCGTCCACCGCCAAACAGGCGACCAAGGCTGAATCGATTCCACCACTGAGACCCAGATGCATTTTCTGAAAACCCGTTTTACGAGCGTAATCGCGAAGGCCTAAAACCAACGCTTGGCGCACAAGCTCCATGGGTTCGAAACTTTGCTCACGGAAGCCACCAATCATCGTTTCAAGATCAACGACATTGAGATCTTCATCAAACGAGATATTGCGAGCGAGTTCTTTTCCGTTCTTATCGACGGCAAAGCTACCGCCATCAAAGATCACTTCATCTTGTGCACCCACGAGATTGACGTAAATCATCGGTGTTTTAAAGTTTTTCGCAGTTAAACTGACGACCGCGAGGCGATCTTTGGCCTTTGAAAAAGTGAACGGTGATGCGCTCATGTTTAAGACGAGATCGACTTTTTCTTTTTTCAAAATCGAGAGCGGGTTTTCAAGATAATTCGTGGGGTGATCTGGTAGCTCCCAGCCCCAGATATCTTCGCAAATCGTGAGCAAAATGCGCTTGCCTTTAAATTTGAAAAATCCGTTAGCGATACTTCCGTTCTCGATATGCCGATCCTCATCGAACACGTCATACGTCGGCAGGAGCTGCTTGTGAAAATACTTAGGCGTCTTGCCCTTGATGAGAAGTGCCGCCGAATTGTAATAGGGCTTGCCGACTTTTAAACCTGTGTACGTGATCAAACCACAAAGAACGGCTATTCCATCTGGCAGCTGTTTTCGAAGTTTTTCGAATTCTTTCAGCTGCTCATCTACGATACTTGGTCTCTCGAGCAAGTCGTTTGGCAAATAGCCCATTAACGAAAGCTCCGGAAAGACCACGAGATCGCAGCGCTTTTCGAGCGCGCGTTTCGTGAACGAAACCATTTTTTCGCGGTTTCCCGCGAAGTCACCGAGTGTCGAGTTGGTTTGGGCGAGCGCTACACGCATAGGTGCAGAAGCTTAATCCGTCACTGGAGGCGGCCGCAACGAGATTGGCGAAAGACTAGTCTTACGAAGTCTGTCATGAATCGGAATCGGCTCTGACCGATCCGGGACGCGCAGGCGCTTCGTAAAGCCATCCGTGTATTTGTGCCAAAACTCGATTTTTCGCTCCGGATACTTCCAACAATAGTAGCCGTCGCCTGAGTCAAAATCGGCGATCCAAAGACCCTTTGGCAGCGCGCCAAGCTTTTGAACTTTGTTCTGCCACTCTTGAATCAATGAATTGACCTGCGTCTCGAGAGCCAACGAAAGATCCTGCTGACCTGCCGGTAAAGTATCGAGACGTGCGATAAGCAGCTCGACTTTTTCGCGGTAGGTCTTCGTAATCCTGAAAATTACGTGGAGCAGTCCCTGGGCTTCTTCGAGCGAAAATACGCTCTGCCTGTTGATCTCAATTATATGATCCGAACGATAATCCATCCCCACGTCCCCTCTGATCCCCATCAGTTGAGTGGACATAATCACGGGCACTTTCGGAAACCAAACCTAAAGACTACGGAATGCAAAACCGTGAATCGGTATTGAAGAATCGTCGGTTATTTTTCCCCGCCTTTGGAAATCGCAAGGAGCTGACCTCCGAAGACGACGAAGATAACGATGAGGATTCCGGCGATTAACAAGATTCGAACGAAACCACCGAGCGAGAAGCCCGCAGAGTCGTCGTTCATTTTCGAAGCGGGCGCGCGAGCGGGCGCTTCTGCTACTTTTTTAGGCTTTAAGCTTCCGCTGTTGTCGACGGCAACGGGTTTCACTCCGGGCTTTGAAGCTTCTCGATCTTCATCTTCTTTTTGACCTGCATATCCATAGTCGCGCGATAGCGACGTGCGACGCCCGCCGACGCCGTTGTTACCGGAGTCTGAATTTGAAACTGATCCCAGAGCCGTTAGCGGCTCGCGGCCCGCTTTACCGCCTTGATCTTTTCCTGAGCTTGAAATCGACGTCGATCGTTGACGCGAATTTGATTTTAACCCCGAGCCGCTTGAGCCGCCACCCGTTTGACCAATCTCTCCGGCGCCGCCCGGCTTTGGCGATGAGCTCGAAGCGCTCGCGGAATCAGAACCCGTCTTTGATTTGTTGCTAGAGCCTGATTTTCCAGATTTAGAACCGTTACCAGAACCGCTGCCAGATCCGTTGCCAGATCCGCTGCCGGAACCCGATGTCGAGGAGCCGCTGGTCGCACTTCCGCCGCTCGCAGTTTTTCCGTCGGCCAAATTGAACGACTTCCAGGAAGCTGAGCAGTCACCGCCTCCGCCGGGCAATGCCCCTGTTTCAAGTAAGCAGGCGACGTATTCACCGAAGTAGTTGTTTGCGTAAGCGCGAAAGGCCGTACTGAACTGGTAAATAAATGTGATGATGAGCAATATGGTGACGGCAAGTACGAGCATGTACTCGATGACCGCTTGGCCCGATTCAGGCCCGTTAAACTTGGCCTGGCATTTTGAATGAAGCTCGAACCGCTTGCGCGCAACCATTCACCTTTTTCCCCTGCGTTCCGATAAGGAACACGTCTCACTGTTTATCGGTCAAAAAGGTCTCAAAATGAAGTGGTCGACGTCAGTCCTCGCGATCCTGTTTGCGCTCTCGATTTCGAGTGGCGTTCGTGCGCGAAATCTAGACGTGTCTCAAAAAGAGAAAGCTAAAGCTTCGGTCAACCTTGACGATGTTCAACTCGACGCCGACCCGCTTGAAGCGCCGCCGCCAGCGGCGGCGCTTCAAGCGCTTGCGAAAGCCGATACTTTTGAGAAAGCGAAAAACTTCACGAGCGTGATCAAAGTTTTAAAGCCCACCCTCGAGATGCAGACCCGAAAAGGACTTTTACAGCTCGCGCGCGCTTATCGTTTAACGAATGATTCCATGAATGAGATCCACACGCTTGAACTTGTCGTGGCTAAAAATCCAAAAGATTACGTCGCGCAAGCGCTCCTTGGTGATGCGTATTTGAAAGCCAAACGCTATGACGATGCGGGTAAGGCCTTCCAAGCCTCGCGGGCGCTGAATAGCCGTTACCGACCGGCTTACGAAGGCATTTGGCAAACCCTCGAGCAATCTGATTCAAAATACGAAGCCCGGACTCTCGTTTTAGACATGATCAAAAATTTTGGGCCTGATGCCAAAACAACCGCGGCTATTTGCCGAAGCTATTCGGACGAAGACTTTCTGGAAAAGGCGATTGAAGCCTGCCGCGCGGCGATCGCAACAGACCCGAAAAACCCGGAGAACTACGTTCATCTGACGACGAGTCTTCGCGACCAAGACCACAAAGCAGAAGCGACCAAAACCATCGAGTCAGCAGCACATACATTTTCGAAATCTGAAGAGGTTCAGTCTCTCGCCGGCGAACTACGAGCGGCAGATAAGAACTATATCGATGCTTACGGATTTTATCAAAAAGCCGTCGCGGCCGATCCAAAATCAGTTCGTGCTCAAGTCGGTTTTGCGAAAAGTGCTTTTGAATTGCAAAAACATCCAGACGCGATTGTCGCGTTTAAAGCCGCCTGTCGTCTTGATCGAAAAACAGGTCGCGACTTTCGAGCTGCGTACCTACAATTGAAAAACAGCAAGGATCCCAGCGCTCATCTTTACGAGTCAGATCTCGATGCCTGCAATTAGGCGGCGCCTTCAAAACAGATTCTGGACGGCAGCATTAGGCTGATCAAAGACTTCAATATCGCCTTCGCGCATCGATTTTTTTAGTCTTGTTCGACAATCTTCTGCGGCCGGCGCACATTGGAGGCTTGTGCCCGTAAAATATCCGTACGCGCCGCTTAAACCTGATTTTCGAATTCGGATTTCGATGGGCTTGAGCCCATGCTGCGTAGTCAGCATTTGGGCGAGCGAGAAAAAAGCGCTAGCGGTTTCAGTTTCGACGATCAGCAAGGCTTCGCTCATTTTTACCGACGCTAATGAATAAGCGGCATCAAGAACATTTTGATCAATACCCATGATGAGTTCGTGATCAGTGACCGAATCCATATTCATTTTTGCGAGGTCCGCGAGATCTCGGCCGCCACCTTTGAGAAGAATTAAGAAGCGCCCCCCGCCGATGGGCTCAGCGTCGAGCACGCGAACCGGATGCGTTGGGGGTAACGAATTTAAAATTCGGTAACCAGCGATGATCGAACTCGCTTCAAGAACTAGGAGGTCATTTCCCATTTCATTCATGAGTCCATTGTTTCAATTCGAGACACTCTGCTGTCAAAGGATCGCTTCTAGACCATTTTGATTTCGCTCTGAATCAACGGTGCTATTCTAGACGTCCTGCCCGTTTGTTGGAGGCGAATCCCGCCTCAAAACTCAAGATCAAAGTGAGGTCTAGCCTCAACTTGAGCCTATCGAAAGCCGATATAACTACTGGAAAAGGGGGGCCATCATGGTCACAAAAGCACTCTCGCAACGTTTGAAGTCTCTTTGGAATGACGAATCTGCACAAGGTTCGACCGAATATATTCTCCTTCTGGTCGTTGTTGTTGCGATCGTTCTCGTTTTCAAGAAGCCAATCTTGGCTGCCGTCAGCGGGAAAATGGACGAGCTCCAAAAAGGTATGGATGAGGTTAAAGCTCAGTAAGCAGCCGCTTTACTCGCGCACGAAAGGTTAAGGGATGACCACGGAATTGGTACTTCTCCTCTGTTTATCGGTCTTTGTTAGCGCCGGAGCTTTCTTCGGCGACAAGGGACCGT
>JAYTHQ010000345.1:0-9359 GCA_043732445.1 Bdellovibrionales bacterium
GGATAACGCAAAGGGCGCGTTTAATTATTTAAAATCGATTCCAACAGAGCGTCGGGATTACCGTTTGTTCTGCGCCTGGTCTCTCTACTTGGGATTGGCGACGATCCCGTTGCTGCGGTCGTCAACTGCTCGCGAGCCCGCGGCCAAACTTTCAAGATTAAGCGCGGTCGCACTCGGCGCAAAAATCGAATTCGCCATCGGTGAAAACGCAAGGCTCGAAGAGATGTTTCATCGTTTCGCGAGCGACGCCTGGCCAGCACCAGAGCCGCGCGCCGAAGTCGCGACGATTTCAAGTAACGAAGCACTCAGGATATTAGAGCAAAATTACTCGGGCCGCATGAGTCTCGAGACTCTGGCGCACCTCCTCTGCGCAAAATAACCGATACTGCAGTTCTCCGTTTGGACTCGCCGACAGTTTGGTTTTTATGCGATTCAGTCTAGTCCAGTTGGGATTCTTCTCATCTCGTCGAACGCGAGTTGGTACGCTGTATTTGTTAAAAAAGCACACATGCGCCCGCCGGAGGATACTTTGAGTCCGATTCCTTTTCCTTCATTCATGAACGACGTTTCGAATTTGAAATTGGTTTTAGGCATCGGGCTTTTTCTTGCCGGCGTCATTATTTTTTCGATGTGGAAAGAGCGGCTCTTCGCGCTGAAAGAAGATGAGCGAACGAAGTTTTTAATGTTTAACGTCATGGGCGGATCGTGGGTCATCGCGATTTTTGCCGTTTGCGGTGGCGTCTACTTTCTCTTCGACTCGATCTTTAAATTCACGACGTGAACTACGAATGCGACTGCGGTAAATCGTGACCGATCGCCGCTCGTTCAGTGGCGGTCTTCGACGCGTCTGTACGAGGGCGAGTCAGTGCGACGAGTCCCACAAGAGTGATGCCGACAACGACGTGAACCACGTATTGCGCGTCTGTTAAAAGGCCGCGGTAGTGAAAGAGCGCCGGGGACAACATGAACAGCAGGCCCAAAATCGTATCAAGAGTCATGTGAAGGCCAACCGGAATCGCGCGAAAAACCGAGAAATAAGAGTGCGTAAGCAGGCTGTAAGCAATCAGCGCAATCCCGCCGATGAGGAAGAGCGTCCTCGCGACTTCGATTTCCGAGAAAGCAAAGAGCCAAGGCGCGATCATCAAAAGCGCTCCAGCCAGATAATCGATCACGTTGTGAATTCGTAAAGGAATCAAAATCAACCTCCTTTGAACATCTCTAGTACCTGGTACCGACACACTTTTTGGTGCAGATCCACTATACTTGCTTATGGGTTATCGGATTGATGTGTGACTGTGTCTTGACGAGGTCTGCAAACAATTCGACCATGTGCACATGGACCCGTTTCTTATTGTCGCAATTTCTACTTTGTTTACGATCGTGAATCCGTTCGGTGCCCTTGGGCCATTTCTTGGAATGACGGTTGGGGAATCGAAAGAGAAACGGCGACAGCTAGCGAAGCGGGCTTCTTTTGTGGCCGCCGGAGTTCTGGCCGGTTGTGGCCTTGCAGGCGCATTCATCTTCAGGTTTTACGGCATCACATTGCCGGCACTCAAAATCGCTGGCGGAATTCTATTGTTCTTCATCGCCTTTGATATGATCAACGCACGGCCCTCGCGAACGAAGCAGACCGCCGAGGAGCAAAGCGAAGGCGTGCAGAAAGATGACATTGCCGTTTTTCCGCTCGGAATTCCGCTGCTGTCGGGTCCCGGATCCATCGTTTCGGTATTCATGTTGTCTGATCAAGCGAACACGCCCGCAAAGCAGTTGGCTCTATACGGAGCGATCGCGATCGTGGGCTTAGCCGCTTATTTAACGTTGCGAGAAGCGCATCGATTAGTGGGGCTTCTGGGTCAGATTGGACTCAATGTTTTTTCACGGTTGATGGGTGTCGTACTGGCGGCAATTGCCGTTCAATTTGTCATCGACGGTATTAAAGGTGCGCTTCCGGGTTTAGCCGGAAAGCTCTAGAATCTTTGGTCTTCGCGCTAGCCAGCCCCAAGATAAGCACGCCATTCGAGCGGCATATTCTCGCTGATAAACTCCGAGAACATCGTATGTTGTTTTGACGGTAACGTTGACGGAATTCGCGGTTCGTTTAAGAGCGGCATTCCGGCACCGAGTGGCGTGCGATTCGCTTTGCGATGATTGCACGATCGGCAGGCGGTCACGACGTTCGTCCAATCCTTGCGACCGAACTTCGAAGCCGGAACAACATGATCGAGCGTGAGTTCTTTTAAAGGATATTGGCGCGCGCAGTATTGGCATGTGTGGTTGTCGCGGAGATAAATATTTTCACGAGAAAATTTTAATCGCGTCATTCGCCGCGGAGTCACGTAACGCTTCAGCCGCATCACGCTGGGAAGCCTAAAACTCGATTTCGCGGAGCGGGCGCTGGTCTCGTGATATTCGAGAACTTCAACTTTACCTTGGAACCACAGACAGAGTGCTTTTTGCCAACTGATGAGCTTCACCGGTTGATAACTAGAATTTAAAACGAGAGCCCTATTGATAGAAAGATCTAGATGAGTATCGAAAGCCCACACTCCTTTAAAGAGACGTTAAGCAACGTTCAGCATTGACCCTTCCTCTATCTTGGCCCTGCCTAATGGCCGTTTCAAGGTCCAGTTTGAGAAAATCGCTAAGAATTCGACACGAACACAGCACGTTTAGTGGGTCCTTCTTATATGACACTTAAGCGAAGCAAACTGAAGTCTCAAGGAGGAACGATGACGCAATTTTTAGGAAATTTGATCACCCTTTTAGGAGGAGCAGGTGGCATTTTAATCGGCGTCGCGTTCGTTGCGATCGTGATCGCATTTTTAGCGCTACCATTGCTTTTTATCGCCAGGCCTTCCGAACTTGGCCCGCCAGAAAGCAACCGAGAGAGGTCGTCGGTGCGCGTCCAACCCGTCCTCTAGACCAACCACCGAGAAGAGCTTTTAAATCATCAGGCACCCGTGCAAACTAAAAAAAGGTCCAAGGGAGCACGGAGTGCCGCAAAAAGTTTTATTAATTGAAGACGCCGTTGAGTATCAAAAAATCGTGACCGCCACTCTCGGCTCTGATTTTGATATTCAATGTGCGGGCTCCGCCGAAGAGGCGCTCACGCATTTAGCGAACACTCAGTTTGATATTCTTTTAATTGATGTCGGGTTGCCCGGCCGCGACGGGCTTTCGCTTTGTCACGAGCTTCGTCAAGATCCTCGGCTGGTGAATACGCCGATTCTTTTGGTGACCGGTCGCGGAGACACGGCCGATCTTGTTTTGGGTTTTGAGGCCGGCGCCGATGACTACATTCAAAAGCCATTTCGCCCGGAAGAGCTGCGGGCACGTGTCGCGGCAAGACTAAAGCGGTCGAAGACGTCGGGCGATCAATGTTCGCACGGCGATTTGTATTTTGCAGTCGGTCTTCAGCGTGTCTCGCAAATTGTGAACGGCAAAGTTCAGCCGCTCGATCTCACTCCGAACGAATTCAAGATTCTTTATTTTCTAGCCCGCAGCGAAGGCCAAACAAGGTCACGAAGCGAAATCCTCAAAGAAGTTTGGGGCGAACGTTTGCACGTGATCGAACGCACGGTCGATAAACACGTCTGCGCTCTTCGTCGAAAAATGGGCGCAGCCGGTCGGTACGTCGCATCGGTCGCTGGCGAAGGCTACCGTTTCGATGCAAAAGCGCCGAATGCGCCAACAAAAGTCGTCGTCGGTTCGTAACGGACTTCAGCGCTCTCCTTAAGACAAACGACCAGTCACGGTGAACCTTGAGAGGTTACCTCTTGTGAATCACCGCGCGCTCAAGGGACCATGTTCAAGGAGGGATTTCTTACATGAAAAGAAATTTTTTGGTTTTTGTCGCATTGGCCGTTTTAGGAGTTTCTGCTGGAGCGAAAGCGCAAGTTACGCCGCCGGCGAGTTTGAAAATGAAAGTCGGCATCGGTCTTGGCTTTCAGCTTTGTCCTGAAAAAAATGGCGCTGCGCCGGCTCTTCAAGACGCGTTTCTCTGCCCGGGCATGAAGGGCATCGCTCACAGTGTGGAGCTCGATCTTCAAAACAAACCAGCTTCAAATCCGAATTGGCTTTTCTTCGAAGCCCCCTATGCGGAGACGATAAAGTTTAATAATGTGACGGTCACTTTAAAGGCGCTCGTGATGTACGCGAAACTCGATACATACACGATGGGTTACGTCGATGGAAGCCTAACGTCGACGCAAAACGGGGTGACGTCTGCGCCTTCGTATTTTCGAGTTTCGGCCGAAGGTGGCCTTGATAAGTTAACTTATTCGTCGAGCTTCGGATCGGTCTCGCCGATTGTCTTAAGTGATAAATCGACGGGACGCTTTTTGCCTTACGTCGTCGTTCAGGCATCGCCTTAAGTTTTGAAGCTCATTAGCTGGAACGTCAACGGGCTGCGCTCGGTTCATAAAAAAGGTTTTAATGATTGGTTTTTGAAGGAATCGGCCGACGTCGTTTGTCTTCAGGAAATTAAAATTGATCATGAACAGGTCGAAGACAGCCAGTCGCTTCTCAGTCCGGGAGGCTCGTACTCGCACTGGCACTTTGCCGAAAAGCCTGGTTACTCGGGTTTGGCGATTTATTCGAAGCAAGATCCGATCGCGATCCGTGCAGGCTTGGGCGAACAACAGTTTGACCGGGAAGGGCGGTGGCTTGAGGCCGACTTTGACCGCGCTCACTTTTTTAAAGGTAGCTCCGGCATCGTCACCGTCATTAACAGCTATTGGCCAAACTCCCAGCGCGAGCACGCACGTCTCCCTTACAAACTCGCATTTTGCAAAGCGGCCGAGCAGCGCCTCCAGGTGCTGCGCGCCGAAGGTAAAACCGTTTACGTTTGCGGTGACTTCAATATTGCGCACACTGAGATTGATTTGAAAAATCCAAAATCGAACCAAGACAACGCAGGCTTTTTGCCCGAAGAGCGGGCGTGGATGGCTCATTTTATTCATGAGCTTGGCTGGGTCGATACGTTTCGCGAATTCGAAAAGCGCGGCGATCACTTTACCTGGTGGAGCTATCGGCCTGGCGTTCGCGAGAAAAACGTCGGATGGCGCCTCGATTATTTTTTCACGAACCCCGAGGCTCGCGACCGTTTGCAGTCGGTCGAACATCTCACCGAGGTTTTTGGTTCGGATCACTGTCCGGTTCGGTTGCGGCTGAAGACTTAAATCTATTGTCTTTGATCGAGTCCGATCAGTAGACCTTGAGCTTCGCTCGCTGATTGCTGGAGATTGACCAGGCTCCCGCGAAGATCTTCATCCTCGAAGGCTTCTTCTTTCGCGCTCAGATTGGTTCGCATCGCTTGATAGCTTTTTAGAGCATCGCGCGTGTTCATCAGATTTTCATCGAGATCGCGCAGAGACGCTTTTAACTCATCCTGTTGTTGCGGGCTCACCATATTTAAAGAGAGAACGAGTTCGGCGCGCTCGGTGAGACCATCTAATAATTCACCGTAAGTGCGAACCTGAGAAATCGCAAAACGCTCAAGCGAAGTGGCTTGGTGCTGAGCGCGAACTTGGTGGGCGGTTGCGCTCATGCCGGTTGTTGCGCTCGCGAGAATGGTCTGCTGAGCGGCCGGCGTCAGTTCTTGGCCGCGACTTTGCGCAAATTGGCCGGCGAGAATCACGAAACTCAAAGAGCCAACAATGAGCCCGAGGCGGAGACTTTCGCTTAGCGAGAAGGTTTTCAAGCTCAGGGCTGAGAGTGTTTGTGCGTGGGTCATTTAAGTTTCCTTGTCTGAAGAATCGTTACGTCGTGATTCAAGTCTGACGTCTCGTGTGTGATCGCGCCCACGCGAAGAGTTTTAGAGGATGTGGAGATACGCACAAAGCGACCTAGACCCCTGGCGAGAGGGCCAGTCAAAGGCGCACCATTAGGGTTTCGAAGAGTCCCGTCGGGGCGATCGGCTAGGCAGGGAGGCCTCAGATGAAACGGTTTCAAGTGGTTATGATGGTGTCTGTGGTGGTCAGTAGTTTCGGTTTCTTGCTCGTAGCAGCGGCTTCAGAGGCCAATCATCAGACCTCGGCCTCAAGCGAACGCCGCTTGTCGCTGACACCGCACCCTGTTTTAAAATCTGCGCCGCCGTCGGCCGCACAAGCGCATTTTATTTACGAGCGCAAAGCGCGTGTTCAGCGCGTGCTCCTCGCTCTTGACCGCGTCGCCGCAGCTACTCTTCAGATGAAGCCGGAGACTGCGAGTCGTTTAGAGCCGGTGATTGTTGACCTGGCGGAGCAGGCCGTTGATCTTTCAAGCGAGGAGGCTTTGAGCTCGCCGAGTACCGATGCGATTTTAACTCATCTAGAAGAAACCGTATCGCACTTGATTCAGACCATGAGCCGTGTCGTCGAGCCCGAGATCTCACTTTAATTTTTTAAGATTTGATCCAGCCGGTAATAGAAAGTTGCATCGCTCTTTCCGCCGACAGCGATGTCTCGCGAATTTGCGTCTTTGCGACGATCACCGTGAACCCACCGACGCCGTAGCTAAACGGCAAAAAAACCGCGACGTGCTGCTCGAGAATGGTAGCGGGCGGAAGATCGGTGAAGCGATCGCGAGTGATCAAGCCCATCGTTTCAACACCCTCACTGAGTTTGACCATCACGACTCGTTGATGAGCGGCGCCCGATTCGCTTTTCGCAAACAAGTGCGTCACGTCGCGAATCGGTGAGTAGATCGATTTGATAAGTGGCATGCGCGCGACTTTGCTCTCAAGCCATCCGACAAAACGGTTCGTCAGATAATTGTTTACAGCAAGGCCCGCCACAAAAATTAAAATCAGCGCCAAAATTACGCCCGCGCCTGGAAAATAGAAGGGCAGCACTTGGCGCAGAGGTTCGCCAAACGCCCACTCAGCCTTCGAGACAATCCAGATCACCAGGGAAATGGTGAGGGTAATCGGAATGAGCGTGATCAAGCCTTTAAAGAAAACTCGCGAGATAAAACTCATTGTTGATTCACTCCGCCTTCTGAAAGGCTTTAGCTGCAGTCACCCACGTACAGCATGCTGCGGCATTAATTTGTAAGCAATCGCATAATTTGTTTGCTTTCCCCTGGGGGTTCCCTACGATTGGCCCATAAACAAGCTATCGAGCGGTCCTTGCTGGGCACTCGTTAATAAATGCCTGAGGAGGCTCTATGAAATTGTTCGCACAACTCGCTATCGTCGCTCTCGTTGCTTCTCCAGTTGCAGCTCTCGCTGAAGGCGCGGCTACAACAACTACTACTACTGAGGCTCCTGCTGCTGCTCCAATGGAGTCGAGCCACATGGAAAAAACAGAGACAACAAAGAAAACTACAAAGAAGCACATGCACAAAGCACACGGCGCAAAAGACGCTGCGGCTCCAGCAACAGACGACAGCAAAATGTAATATCGCTTGGCTTCGGCCAACGATGTCTGCAAAAAGACCGGGCTTAGGCTCGGTCTTTTTTTTTAAAGATTGGACCTGACGAAGCGCCTTCTTTTGCGGCAAACTAAAATGATGCAAAGAGCTCTGTCAAAAATTTTTATTTTCATAAGAGCGGCGATTGCTTTGAACAGCGTTTCGCTTGCTACGGCTGCATCGACGCCAGCCGGCGGCGCGAAGCAAGTTTTTAATTCATGGGTGCGCGGCGGAGTCGGAAACGACAACCAATACTTTTTCATCTTGGCCAGTGGAGGCAGTCTTTGAAGCCGACATTTCTCGAAGGTGTTGCGATCGACTTTGTTCGGACTGTCACTTTTTCGGCGGCTCATCGTTACTTTTCGCCGGGCTTCAGCAATGATGAGAACCGGCAAGTGTACGGCACTCTTTATCGCGACGAAGGTTTTGGTCATAATTTTTTAATCGAGGCGCACTTTGCTGGTCCGATCGATTTTGAAACTGGCATGATCGTGAACTTGGTCGACGTTGATTGTTGGTTGAGGGCAGTGGCGCAAGTCTTCGATCACAAGATGCTGAACGAGCTTTCTGATTTCCAGGGCGTTGCGCCGACCATCGAGCGAATAGCGCAAGTTTTTTATAAACGCCTTTTGGTGCAGATGAGTTCGAGGCCAGAGGTTCGGCTCTTGAAGGTGCGTCTTTTTGAAGGCGACCAGACTTGGGTGGATTACTTCGGCTAAGTCCAAGGGTTTAGGTCTGACCAACTCAATTTGTTCAATCGATTTTTGCTACCTCGGCGCAAGCAAGGTCTTGGGCGTCGGTGAGCGCCAGGTTGGGCAAGATCGCTTCGGTAAAGTCCGAACTTGCTGCCAAAGACAAAGAGATTTCGGCCCTAAAATCCAAGGCGAGCAAGGCCGAAAACGACAACGCTGTGATGAAGGCGCGACTCGGTCAAATCGAAAAACGGCTCAACTCGAAATAAACCTGATTTTGCGTAACTTAATTGTAAGTAGGCGCTTAGTATAATTGTAAGGCCTTACAATTATACTGAGCGCCTACTTACAATTAATGCTACAATTAAGGGATGGCTGGACTTGATAAAAGGAAGCAGATCGAAAATTTTGTTAAAATTCGTGGACACGTATTGGCGATGGATGTCGCTAAACATTTTGCAATAAGCAGGCAAACGGCGACCTTCCATTTACGCAAATTGATTGAAGCCAATAAGCTGGTGAAATCAGGCTCAACCAAGAATTCAAGATATCGAATCGGCCGCCAGCGAACGCGGGCGACTAAAGCCGTAGTCTCGCGCCTGCAGCTTGTCAGAAAGCTAAAGGGTCTACAGGAAGACACTGTCTTTGATGAAGTCGTCAACAGGCTCAATTTAAAAAAGCAGCTCAACAAAACCGTTTTCGATATCGCTTACTACTCTTTCTGCGAGATGCTGAATAACGCAATTGATCACTCGAAATCATCGAGCGTTTCAATAGATGTGCTTGTCCATGCGGGAGAGTTTCAATTTCTGATCCGCGACGCAGGTATCGGCGTCTTTAAAAATGTCCAAAACTATTTTCGGCTTCGAGATGAGTTTGAGGCCGCCGAACATTTGTATAAGGGCAAGCAAACTTCAGATCCAAAAAATCACAGTGGTCAGGGAATCTTCTACACATCTCGAATCGCCGACGTCTTCAAGCTGCGAAGTCACAAGCTCGAGACAATCATCGATAACCGAAAAGAAGACGTTTATTTCAGAGAAAATAATGCGATGAAAGGAACGGCGGTCGAATTTTCAATAAAAGCGAAATCCAGAAAAGTTTTGAGTCAGCTCTTTCAAGACTATGCCAACGATGATTTTGAATTTGATAAAAATTCTGTGCGCGTGAAACTCAGCGACCGAGAGAAATTAATGTCGAGATCCCAGGCCCGCAGGCTCTTGCTAGGGCTGGAGAAATATCGGCGAATTGAATTCGATTTTAATCGCGTTACCG
>JAYTHQ010000346.1:0-2816 GCA_043732445.1 Bdellovibrionales bacterium
ATAAACGTGTGAGTCCAGCCGTCACCGAGTGAATACAAAAGTGAACCCGCGTCTGCTGGCATCCGAAAAACTTCAAGGTCACCAATGTTGATGAGGGACTTTGTGTTGTCGCGGTTGCTGAGTCCCCAGTTACGGCCCTGGCGTTGGAAACCCGCTAAAATATCTTCGTCATATTCAAAGAGAAACAGAGTCGAACCTAAAATGCCGAGGTAGGCGGGAATCGCGCCTTTCGAAAAACTATAATCGGCAGTCGTTTGTAAGCTTTGGGGCGTGCGTTTAAAAATATCGAGCGGACTTAAGCGTTCGGGCGCATCACCAGCTGAAATCTGCGCTGATGTCGCCTCAGTTGCCGCCAAAGCGAAGTGCGGGTTTGCGACCAAGGCAAGCGCCAGAACGAACGTTGTTGTTAAAAGACGAAAGAAAAGACGCGAACAAATCACGGCAGAAAATCCTTGGCGAAACATCTTTCCGTTAGCTTAACGGCTTTTCAGAAAATCGAACACGGACCAACGTCCCAAAATGGAGGAAGCACTAGGTGCGACCGACGTGGCGCCTGCGGCGCCACGATCGTATTAGACGTCGAAGTAGAGTGCGAACTCGTAGGGAGTTGGTCGTTGCTGCATCGGGATGATCTCTTTGTTCCACTTGTAGTCGATGTACGCCTCGATCATGTCTTCAGAGAACACATCGCCTTTTCGCAAGAACGAATGGCCTTCGCGGAAATAATCGAGAGCGCGATCAAGGGTTGCGGGAACTGCGCGAACGTTGGCAAGTTCTTGCGGGCTTAGGCCGTAAATATCTTTATCGAGCGGGTCGCCCGGATTTAATTTGTTCTGGACGCCGTCGAGACCCGCCATCAAAAGAGCGGCAAGACACAAGTAAATGTTCGAGGCAGGATCCGGCGTTCGAAATTCAATGCGCTTTGCTTTTGGCGACGTTCCGGTATTCGGGATCCGAATGGCTGCCGAGCGGTTTCGGTAAGAATACGCGAGCCGAACTGGCGCTTCGAACCCCGGAACGAGGCGCTTATAAGAATTCGTTGTTGGATTCGTGATCGCGCACATCGCCGGCGCATGTTTTAAAATTCCGCCGATGTAATGAAGCGCCATGTCCGAAAGGCCTGCATATTTTGCGCCCGCAAAGAGTGGCGTGCCCGCTTTCCACAGCGACATATGGCAGTGCATACCAGAGCCGTTGTCGCCGAAAATTGGTTTTGGCATGAACGTCGCAGTTTTTCCGTGACGGCGGGCAACGTTTTTGACAACATACTTAAACCACATTAATTTATCTGCGATTTCAACCATCGAATCGAACTTGAAATTAATTTCAGCCTGAGCGGCCGCGACTTCGTGATGCTGGCGTTCGACGATGATGTCGAGTTTCTCAAGCTCTAGACAGATTTCGGCCCGGAGATCGTGCATCGAATCGTGCGGAAGGGCCGGGAAGTAACCTTCTTTTTGGCGGGGTTTGTAGCCGAGGTTGCGGCCTTCGTCGCGACCTGAATTCCAGGACGCTTCGTCGGAGTCGACTTGATAAAAGGCGCCATTACTCGTTTGTTCAAAGCGAACATCGTCGAAAATAAAAAATTCGGCTTCTGGGCCAAAGTAGGCCGTGTCGGCAATGCCTGTCGATTTCAAATAGGCGGCTGCTTTTTTGGCGATGTTCCGTGGATCACGCGAATAAGGTTCGCCGGTTTCGGGAACATGGACGTCGCAGATTAACGAAAGTGTTGGCACTTCCATAAACGGGTCCATGCGGGCGGTACTTGGATCGGGTTTAATCATCATGTCTGATTCGTGAATATCGCGCCATCCACGAATTGAACTGCCGTCGAACATCAGGCCCGCTTCAAAGGTTTCGGTTTCGAGCTGATGGAGCGGAATAGTAAAGTGCTGCCACATGCCGGGCATATCGCAGAATTTGAGATCGACGAACTTAGCGCCGTGTTTCTTGGCGTAATCGAGAACCGCTTGTGGGGTCATGAGGGCTCCTTTGATGTTGATCGGCCGATATTAACGTTAGAGTGCTTCATCATTCTCCTCGCCGGTGCGGATTCGTACAACCCGTTCGACGTCCGTCACAAAAATTTTACCGTCGCCGATTTTTCCGGTTTTTGCTGCGCGCACGATGGCGTCTACGGCTTGCTCGACGAGCAAATCGCCAACAACGATTTCAAGTTTTGTTTTCGGTAGAAAATCGACAACGTACTCGGCACCTTTGTAGATTTCGGTGCGCCCTTTTTGTCGACCGAAGCCGCGGATCTCGGTGACGGAGACGCCTTCAACTCCGATCTCAGAGAGTGCCTCGACGACATCGTCGAGTTTGAAGGGCTTAATGATCGCTTCGATCTTTTTCAGTTTAAAGTCCCTAGAGTTAGGGGTTTTGAAAACGATATTGGCTCGCCCCTCACCAAGTCAATTTGCGATTGCGTCGCCGCGGGCGCCGCATCGGTCGCACGGCCGCTCCCTTTATTTGACCCGGAGTTTTTTGAGCTGTAGTCCATACTCGATCGCGTTAACTGGGGCCGCCGGCCCGAGGGTCGGTCGCATCAAGTGCTCGCGCCGATTGGGTTCAGATGAAAACTATTTTTGGTCCTCGCTCCCTGAAAGATCCGCTAGCCCGCGTTGTTTTGGTTGAGCCACAGATTCCTGAAAATACCGGGAACATCGCGCGCACCTGCGTCGGCACCCAGTCCGAGCTGCACCTGGTTCAACCGATGGCTTTCGAAATCACCGAAAGTCGAGTGAAGCGGGCAGGATGCGATTACTGGCCGGATTTGGCGTGGATCGGTCATGACAGCTACGGCGCCTGGAAAA
>JAYTHQ010000347.1:0-9328 GCA_043732445.1 Bdellovibrionales bacterium
CGGATGAAGTCGCCCTTGCCCAAAGTCCTGCATCCCGTTGCCGGAAGTCCGATGATTAAAAAAGTGATCGATGCCGTGAAGGGCGCGGGCGCCGAAGAAATTCGCATCGTGGTGGGAAGTGGCGAAGCCTTGGTCCGCAAAGTCGTTGAGCCGATGGGCGTCGTTTGTCATTCGCAGGCGAATCAATGGGGGACGGCCGACGCGGTGAAGTCTGCCGACGTGACCTCCCTAAAAGGAGACGTTCTCATTTTGAACGGCGATCATCCTTTGCTAGAGGCGTCGGATGTTGCGCAGATCTTGCGCGACTTCCGCGATCACAAATCAGATCTCGCGGTCGTTTCGGCCGTTGTTAAAAAACCCGGCAGCTTAGGACGTATCGTCCGTCACCACGGTGACCTGCGTGCGATCGTCGAGGCGGCCGATGCGTCGGCCGACACCTTGAAAATCCGTGAGGTGAATACTGGTATTTACGTCGTGCGCGCCGAAATTCTCGCGCAATATTTGCCACAAATTCAGAATCACAATTCAAAAGGTGAGTTTTACCTGACCGATATTATTTCATTGTGCCAAGAGGCCGGTGAGAAAGTGTCGGCGATCACGGCGCGCGCTTCGGTTGGCTTTGGCGTCAACACGCAAGAAGAGCTCGCGAAAGCAACAGCACTTTTATTTTCGCGCAAGCGCCGCCTGCTGATGGAGGCGGGAGTCGTGATGATCGATCCAAAGACGACTTACGTCGAAGACGAAGTTGAAATTGGTTTGGGAAGCGTGATCTACCCGAACGTTTACCTGCGTGGTCGGACGAAGATTGGCACGGTCTGCATGATTGAACCAGGTTGTTATATTGCGCATACTTTGATCGAAGACGGCGTGCACGTAAAAGCGTATTCGTATTTCGAGAACACGGTCATTCGCACTCGTGCACAAATTGGTCCTTTCGCGCGTTTGCGCCCAGAAACCGAGATCGGTACGGAAGCGCATGTGGGAAACTTTGTTGAAATGAAGAAGACCAAATTTGGCGCGCGCTCAAAAGCTGGCCACCTTACCTATCTCGGTGACGCGACGATTGGCGAAGACGTGAATATCGGATGCGGCACCATCACTTGTAACTACGCAGTCGATAAAAAGAAATATCGGACAGTCATCGGTGACCGAGTCTTTGTTGGCAGCGACACGCAGTTCGTCGCGCCAATCGAAGTGGGAGCCGATGCGGTGATAGCGTCGGGCTCAACGATCACGAAAGACGTACCAGCAAAGGCTTTGGCAGTTGCTCGAGGGCAACAAGTAAATAAAGAAAACTGGCAGCCGAAAACATCGAAGAAAGATTAAATTTTATGTGCGGTATCGTTGGCTACTACGGCCCCAGAGCACCGAAAGACGTGATCGTTAGCGGTCTAAAAAAGTTAGAGTACCGCGGCTACGACAGTGCCGGCGTTGCCATTCTTGATCAGGGCATTTTCAAACTCATTCGTGCCAACGGTAAGTTAAACGAGCTGCAAAAAAAGCTTGAGTTCGTTCCGTTCGATGGACATATCGGCATTGGCCACACGCGCTGGGCAACGCATGGTGTTCCGAGTGAGCGCAATGCTCATCCGCACAAGGTCGATGGCATCAGTCTCGTGCACAACGGGATCATCGAAAACTATCAAGAAATTCGGCGCGAGCTTGGCTCAAGAGGCGCGACGTTTAGCTCAGATACTGACTCCGAACTGGTTGCGCATTTGATTGCCGACGAAGTGAAGCGCACAAAAGATCTTTTCGCCGCTGTCAAAAATGTTTTACCTCGGCTGACGGGCGCTTATTCGATTTTGGTCGTTTGGGATGGCCAGCCAGACACGATGGTGGCCTTTAAAAATGGCCCGCCGTTACTGGTCGGTTTAGGTGCAGACGAAACCGTAGTTGCTAGCGACATTCAAGCGATTATCGCCTACACGAACCGCGTGATTTATCTCGATGATCTAGAGATCGCGCGAATCCGTGGAACGACTTGCGATATTTTTTCGGCCGAAGGTCAGCCGTTAATTAAAGAAATCAGCGTCGTTCAGTGGAATGCTGAGCAGTCTGAAAAAGCTGGTTTTAAACACTACATGCTCAAAGAGATTCACGAGCAGCCGCGCGCGGTCGCAAATGCAATGGCTCCGCACGTCGATCTTGCTTCGATGACCGTCAAGTTGTCGCGTGTCGGTTTTGCGGCGACGAACTTTGATCAGATCGAAAAGCTCGATCCCGCGGCTGACTTGAAAATCACCGAAGAGAAATTACGCGGTATCGACCGTATTTTCATTATCGCCTGCGGCACCTCGTCGTACGCGGGGCTGACCGGAAAATATTTAATCGAAAGTCTCGCGAAGGTTCCTGTTGAATGCGATATCGCCTCGGAGTTTCGCTACCGTGAGCCGGTGATTCCACCGAAGTCTCTGGTGATGGTCATTTCACAGAGCGGTGAGACCGCCGATACGTTGGCCGCACTTCGGTTAGCGAAGCAGGCTGGGGCGCTGACACTTTCGATTTGCAACGTTCGCCGCTCGACGATCGACCGTGAAGCGCATGGGCATTTATACATGAACTCTGGCGTTGAGATCGGCGTCGCCTCTACCAAAGCTTTCGTGTCAACGCTCGCAGTTTTAAACTTGTTTGCGCTGGCGCTTGGGCGCATTCGCACGTCACTTTCGGCCCAAGACGAACGCAAGTATCTCGATGCCATCATGGCGGCGCCGTCACAGATGGAAGCGGTCTTGTCTTACGACAAGTTTTTTGCCGAGGCCGCTGAAACATTGAAAGGCTTTAAGGGTCTTTTATATATGGGCCGCGGCGTTTCATACCCGATCGCCCTTGAGGGCGCGTTGAAATTAAAAGAGCTCGCCTACATGCATGCCGAAGGCTATGCGGCAGGAGAAATGAAACATGGACCGTTGGCGTTGATCGACGAAAAAATGTTGATCGTTATGGTCGCGCCCCGTGATCAGCATTATGAAAAAACGGTTTCGAATCTCGAGGAAGCGCGCGCTCGCGGCGGCAAAGTGATTTCTATCGGTACCGGCGACGACGAGAATCTGCGAGCCATCAGCCACTACTATTTGTCTTTGCCCGAAGCCCTCTGGACGGTGAATCCAATGCTGGCGGTGATTCCTTTACAGTTGTTGTCGTATCATGTCGCGGAAGCCCTTGGTCATGACGTCGATCAACCTCGTAATTTGGCAAAGTCGGTGACGGTCGAGTGAGGAACGCGTTTGTATAAACAGGTCGGCTTCATTTTGTCCGGAGCATTGATTCTCATCAGCGCTTTATTTTTTCAGATGCGTGCGAACGAGGCGACTCGGTTGCAGGCAAGACTGAAAGCCGAAGACGCGGTGGTCGCTCAATTAAAGCTGCAGGTCAAGATGCTCGATCAGAAGCTGTCGATGACGACCGCAACTCCAGCCCCCACCGTTCAACAAGACACCTCGCTAAAGCCGCAACTTCAGGCCGATCTTGCGGTAGCGCAAAAGGATCTAGCGGCGGCGCAGGCTCAAATGCAATCGCTTCACGATCAGATTGAACAGCTAACGGCGGGTAAAAAGTCAGCTGTTGATCCCTCACTTGCGGGCGCGATGCAAAACGCTCAGACCCGCCTGCAAGAGATCGATCGGCAATTGAAAGCTATCGATCAAGAGTCTAAGAATCGTGGCGAGGCGAACAAGAACGATGCGCAGTCGTACCATGCACAAATGCGCGCCGAAGAGACGCAAGCGAAGGCGCAGGTGAGTGAACAGAAGACACGGGTGAAAGCGATCGAAATGCAAATTTCAACTACCCAAAAGCAACGAACGAACGCTTTGAGAAATGTTCAAATCGCCGAGCTTCAAACTCAACTCCAGCTTGAGAGAAGTAAATTAGCCGGCCTAGATCAAACGCTGCAGCTCTTGAACCAAAAAGAGCAGCGAGACTCTGCCTCGAATTCCTATGAGCAGGAGCAAAGCTCAAACGCCGATCGCGACTCGAAATCAGTGCTGATGGATGAGCAGAGCGGCCTTAAAAATGATCTCACAAATTTAAAAAGTCGAAATGATCTCGCAAAACGCGATGTCGGCGACATCGCGACGCAAATCAATCAGCTGCATGGCCTCGAGCACGACGCAAACTTAAAGATTCAGGCCACTCAAAAAACCATTCTGCGCCTGAAAACTGAAATACCGTCTTCAGACTCGACGCCGTTGAAATAGACGTCCACACGTGCTCTTGCCATCGACCTTCGCCGCTACCACGGTGGAAAGTACTCGCTTGTCGTCGCTTCGGCTCTTGTTTCTGGTTCTTACGACGATACGGAAGCCAAAGACGCGAAGGATACGATCGAAATTCAGACGCCGACGATTTCGATGAAAACACATCTCATTCCGCAAACTCTAAAATAACGAAAAACGTTTGGACGCTCTCGCAAAACGCGCTTACTAGCGCGTTTTGTTTTGGGACATCTAAGTGGAGAAAACATCTCAAGCCCCCAACGTTCGTCGAGCAGTGTTACGCTAGATCCATGATTAACGAGCTGTGGGGGTCGTTTCCGCGACTCCTCGAACAAAATATCAATGGGCTTCTGGAGACGGCTGAGCCGAATCCGACAAAGGCCTTTCAGCTCTATAAATCGTGTAAGAACGACGATTTGTGGCGCGAGAACTTTGATCAGTTCGCGAAAGCGCTGCAGGCGTATTACGCGAAGCCTCGGCATCAGCGCCGCAAGAGCCAGTTCGATCAGTATCTCGATCGACCAATGCCGTCTGAGATTTTTTTGAGTTTTCATTTGAACTTCCGAACGGCCGCGGTTGATGAACGCTCGGTGATTGAGCTTGCTAGCTGGGCCCACAACCTGATTCGGGTCAGTCGAAAAACTTTAAGTTCGGTCTTCTCGCTCGACGTGATGACAAAGACGATTCAGGCCGTCATCAATCCAGGTCCTTACGACAAGGCCGAGAATATCGAGTTTGAAGATTTCTGCTCGGTCTGGAAGAAAACTGTCACCAAGATTTTTGGCTCGCAACAAGACCGAGAACTCTTGGCCGTCGTGACTGAGCTCCGGAAAATTCATACTGAACATAAAGAGATGGAAGAGCTCTCGGGCCTGATTCGTCTGCCGCTGTTACAGATCACGCCACTTGAATTTGAGTGGATAAAAATAGTTCGTCTCTCGGCGCTCGCGCACGCCAAAGTACCGAAGGCGCCTGTGACGCAATCTGCTTCAGGAAGTGCCTCGCGCAAGCAGTGCTTGAAGGAACTCGACCGAGTGATTCAACTTTACGAAATGGTCTTGGTGACGGAGTTGCCAGAACTTCACAAGCATCGGGCGTCAACGAGGCTCACGCTCATTGATCGCTGCGATTATTTGATCGCCGACGCGTCTCCGCTCGCGATTGCTTCTTAAGAACTTATGAAAGCGTTGAGAGGCCGATCGCTGCGCGTGCGTCGGCGCGCGCGATGATTTCGGCTTGCGCGGCAGCCTCGATGATTTCGTGAAGGTCGTGAGCGGCGGCTTCAGTGCGCTGAAGTTTGGGTGCGACGATGCCTTCGGCGGACATCCAGGCGCTCAGCGCGGCGCGCGCGTTTGCGATTTGAACTCGACGTTTTGCATTTTTGTCGGGGCGCCGGCGGCCTCTGCCGTCTGTTGGTGCGGGCTCTTCGGGAAGAGCGGGCATGTGGCCGAAATTTATATTTGTGGGTTGAAAATGATCGATCTTTGTTTCGTCGGTAATCGCTTCAAGCAATGAGCCCAGCGCCGATGCGCGAGGGGGAGCGACTTCATGCACATTCGTGCCGTGCATATTGAGACGCTTATTAAGTTTTGCATCGAGAAAGCGTGCAGCCAACAAACCCATGCAGGTTGATTCGAAATAGCCTTCGACGCCAGTGATTTGGCCAGCGAAAAAAAGCAGCGGATCGTCTTGCGACGAGAGATCTTTGTTTAATCGTTTGGGAGTATTGATATACAAATTGCGGTGAATGCTACCGAGTTTCAAAAACTCGGCGTTCTCGAGACCCGGGATTAAGCGAAACACACGCTTTTGATCGGCGTAGGCCATTTTTGTCTGGAAGCCGACGATGTTGTAAGCGGTGCCTTCTTTGTTGTCTTGTCTTAATTGGACGGCCGCGAAGGGCCACTTGCCCGTGCGTGGGTCGGTTAAACCCTTTGCGCTCATCGGGCCAAAGCGCGGAGTAAGATCGCCGCGCTCGAGCATGGCTTCGATCGGCATGCAGCCGTCGAAGTAAGGCGTGCTTGATTCGAATTCTTTAGACTCGATTTTTTTTGCAGCTTTCATCTCGGTGATAAATGAAAAGTAGTTGGCTTTTTCCATCGGACAGTTGATGTAATCTTTGGTGCCTTTGTCCCAGCGGTCGGCACGCCAGGCAATATCCATGTCGATCGAGTCGACGGAAATAATGGGCGCGATCGCGTCGAAGAAATACAAAAACTTATCGCCGAAGTGAGCGGCCATTGAGGCTGCAAGGTCGCCGTCTGTTAACGGCCCGGTTGCGATCACGCAAGGACGAGGAACCTCGTCGAGAGATCGAATCGTACGCCTTTCGACGGTGATCAGCGGCTCCGTCGAGATCATGCGGGTTACTTCGTGTGCGAAAATCACGCGGTCCATCCCGAGGGCTTGGCCGGCGGGTAGGCGCGCTTGGAAAGCGGCCTCGAGAATGCGCGAGCCTAACTGTTCGGCCTCCCATTTGAGTTGCCCGGGAGCCGAGGTGGAAGCCAATGAACCGAACGAATTTGAGCAAACCAATTCGGCAAAGTCTGACGTTTTGTGCGCAGGCGTTGAAGAAACGCCGTCGCGCATTTCGATGAGAACGACGGAGTAACCTTTCGCCGCCAGCTGCAGCGCGCACTCGCTGCCCGCGAGGCCAGCCCCTACGATATGGATTGTCGGTTTTAGCGGCGTCATGATATCTCCAGCGTAATGGCCAACGACGACAATAACGTCTTTAAAAAATTCAAAAACGTGAAGCGAAACGCGCAGCTAACTCAAGCTGCCGATGTCCTACAAGGGCTCTTGCAAAATAGCAAGTCGCACCTCTCGGAGGGCTTCGTTCGTTGGCGTCTTGAGCAGAAATGGCCCGAGATTGTCGGTGCTACGATCGCCGAGCAGTCTCTCCCGTGCGCCTTTGAGAAGGGCACTTTGTTTATCTGGGTGAAGCACCCGACATGGATGCAGCAGCTCTGGTTTTTCCAGGAAGATATTAAGACCAAGGTGAACGCGCATCTCGGTTACGAGTGGGCTCAGCAGATCAAATTTACTTTGAATCGCAGAGCTGCGACGACAGGGCTAAAAAGCTCGAGCGATTAAGCTGGGTAGGACCTAAAAAAAGATCCCAGCGCGCAGTCGCAGGCTTGCGCCACGAACCAGCATCTGTCGTAGCGATAGCTTGACCGGCTGTGACACGGTCGCCCTTTCGAACTTTCGCTTCTCGAACGCCGTAGTAACGGCTGTAAAGCCCGCCACCGTGGTAAACGACAACCGTTTTTTCGCCGACGCCTGGCGTGATTTGCATCACTTCGCCAGAGCCTGCCGCACTCAAGGTCGCCGAGCGAGTCGGCGCGTGATGTCCATGATGGACGATGGGTGCGGGCAACTCTTCGAGCGCAGGTTCTTTCCAGCACGAAGCTGCAATCAATCCATCGGTGCGCGCAAATGTTTTGAGATCGAATGATGGCGCGGCAGTCGCGTGCGCATTTTCTTCGCCGGCGATTTGCGTTGAGCCGTCGGCGTCTGGTGGATCAATTTTAATTTGTTTCGTAAATACGTCGTAAGACGGATGCTCAAAATGCGGAATTAACGATTTGAGCGAGAGTCGACGCTCAGGCGCTTTATAATTCAAAACGAGATCGAGTTGCGGAACCGACGACGCAGCGACAAGGTAAAGAGTTCGCTTTGACTTCAGTTCAGGAATGGAGCGGCCTTCAAGCTGAACGCTGGTCACGTCAGAATCACCAGGCACCGTAAACACGCTGCCTTGTTTAACTGAGTCGGGCAACGTGAACGCGGGCGTTCGGTAAACAGCGCGACCGATTTTGAATGACGGCATCATGAATAACAGAACAGCCGGTGTGATGATCGCGACCTTCAGCGCGGTTCTCCACCTGCTTGGCGCTTCTTTCGGTCCACCCCAATAGCTATCGTGGTTGGAAACCTGAAGAGCGAACATTTTTGTCGTACGGTACTTACTCAAAATCCAAACTCCGTATTAGTTTCTGCTTACTTACCAGTGCCACTTTGTTGAAGCGTTTCGCGAATCATATCCTTCACGTACTTGTTCCGCGGCGAGCCGCCCAACATGGCCTTCAAACTCTGGTGCACGCTTGGGTCGTTGATGAGCGCGCCCAAAGTTCCTTTGCCTGAATCAATCTTTTCTAGAATCGACGACAAATTAACAAGCGCGCCTCTCAGCTTATGATTCTGCGGGATTTCCTCGTGGATATCTTTAAGTACGACGTCTAGCTGGGCCAGCGTCGATTTCAATTTAGCCGACGCGTCGCCAAGATTTCGCATCGTTGCGCCCATCTGGCCATTCTGGTTAATGCTCGCGAGCAGCAGATGCAGTTCTTTGATCACATCGATAATCCCGGCGACCCCGTCTTCGCGCGAAGTGAGCATTTTCATAAAATCTTCTTCTTTCGACTGGACTATCGTCCCGTCAGCGAGCGGCTTTCCGGCTGGATCACCGGGGGTGAGAAAAACGTACTTATCGCCCAGCGCGCCTTGCGTACGAATATCAGCGATCGTGCCCTCGATTAAGCGAGGTGCAAAACTGCGATCGATCTTGAGATCAATCTCAAGTTTATTTTCATTTGGCACAAGCACAATGCTGTCGACGTTGCCGACAGGAATTCCCATGAGGCTCACGACGCTACCCGGGAAAAGACCGTTCACCTCAGTGAACCTGGCACGCAAGTGAACGTAGCGAGTGAACAGCGTTTTGTCGGCGCCCAACATGAGGATCGACACCATAAAAACGAGCGCGCCAATCGCGAGAAAGATACCAACTTTATATTCGAGCTTTGTGGACTCTTTCACTTAAACCTCCTGGCCGCGAACAAAGCGAGTGAGCTTGCTGTTGGGTGCGGTCTCGAGTTGCTCTCGAGTTCCGACGGCCTGGATTCGTCCTTCAAGGAGAAGGGCAATCCGGTCGCAAACGGCAAACGCGCTCGGCATGTCGTGCGTAACGAAAATGGCGCTGACGCCTTTTTCTTTGAGTCTGAGAATCATTTCTTGAATGCGGATCGTGTTATAAGGATCAAGACCAGCAGTCGGTTCATCATACAAAACAATTTTTGGTTGCATGATGATCGACCGAGCCAGGC
>JAYTHQ010000348.1:0-2803 GCA_043732445.1 Bdellovibrionales bacterium
GTGCTTTTGTCTCTGGTGTTTCAATTAAATGCTTTTGAGCGTCACTTCCCGATTTAAATGTTTCAGGTGAAACAGACGTGTTCAGTGTTCCCATGACCAAATTCGTTTTCTCTGGATGATCGAGATATTCTCGCCATCCGGCTCTAACGGCAGCCACAACAGAGCGCGCAAGCTTTTCGTTCGCCTTTAATCGGTCACCTCTGACGATCAAAACCGTCGTGTAGGGGTTGTAACCTTCATCGGCGATCAAAAACGTTTTTACTTTTGCACCCTGTTTTTCCGCCGAGAGTGGTTCAGAGGTTGCGAAGCACTGTTGAGAGTAGTTTTGGTCGGCTAAAAAATTTTGAATTCCGCCCAAGTAAGGAACGATTTGCGCCTGAATGTGGCTTGCGTATTTTTTTGCGAGAAACAATGCATATGGCAAACCTTTTTGAATCGCGAGCGGTCCTTCCGAAGCGTAGACGTCTGCAAGATTCTTGAAGCCACGTTCGGCATGAGTGAGAATGGCCTGCGGATTCGTTTGGTAAGCCGCAAAAAGGGCCACAACATCGGCGCCATGTGATCTCGCGATGATCACTTCATCGGCGCTCGCGATTCCGAAATCGATTTTCCCGGCAGCCACCATTTGCACGACCGGTGTTCCGGCTCCGCCTGGCAACACGTCGAAGTTCACGTCGTTTTTTGTATCAAAACCAGCCACGTGAGCGGCGTAAAATCCGCCGAACTGCGGCTCGGGTTTCCAGTTCAACGCGAGCGGAACTTTGACTGGTACGGCGATCGCCGACGAAAACGCAAAGAACAAAAATAGCGAGGCCAAGAGAGGCTGATAGCGCATGCGGAGCTCCTTTGTACTCATCTGAGTGAAGCATAGTTTATTTATGAGATGTAGATCTTCTCAGCTCTCGCGAACTGACGCATGCCAGTGACGAAGCGAAATGCGAGACAGAAGATTCAGAGCAGCGACGATCAAGAGTCCGAGAACAGCTGAAATCAAAACAGCCGCGAAAACGACATCAATGCGTTGCTGAGTTCGCGCGGAGTCGACAACAGCACCCAGGCCCCCGCCCGCGATAAATTCACCAACGATAGCTCCGATAACACTCAAACCGGCCGCGATTCGTAGGCCTGAAAAAATCTGCGGCAGCGCAAACGGAAGTCGCAGTTTCCAAAGACGTACCCATGCCGATGCGGAGTAAAGTCGAAAAAGATCAACCAACGACGGGTCGGTCGATTCAAGACCCAAGAGCGTACTTGCGATTATAGGAAAAACCGAAACGATAAACGCAGAAGCAATGACCGTCGGCCTTCCGAAGCCAAACCAAATCACCATTAACGGAGCGATCGCAATGATCGGAACAGTTTGGAAAAAAACAGCGTAAGGATAAATCGCGCGTTTTAAGAGCGTAGAGAGCGAGAGAAGAATCGCTAGTCCTGTGCCAACCAAAAAGCTACAGCTAAGTGCAATCAATGATGAGGCGGCCGTCGCGAGAAAAGCCTCCGAGAGTTCTGCGCGATCATCACGCAGAGCCGCGAAGACTTCAAAGGGCGATGGCAGCAGATAAGGCGGAACGATCTGGAATCGTCGAACCGCTTCTAAAGTGATGATCGTAAGGAGTAAAGGAATCAACGGAAGCAGGAATTTTGAAATCTTCAATTTGAACTTCCAAACGCTGAATTCAATATCGTGACTTCAGACAAATATCGACTCTCAATTCGCAGTTCCGAACTTCGTTCGTTACCTAGCAAGATGGATCGATCCATGACGACTTGCCCAGGCCCCTCAGACAAGACGATAGCTCGGTTCGAAACAAACACCGCTTCCGAAACCGAATGCGTGACAAAAATCGTGGTCATGCGGAGTCGAAGCCAAAGTTGCCGTAAGTCTTCTTGCAGCCGAAACCGGGTGCGCTCATCAAGTGCGGCGAAAGGTTCGTCAAGAAGCAAAAGTGAGGGCTCCGAGACAATCGCGCGAGCCACCGACACGCGCATCTTCATACCGCCAGACATCTGGTTCGGATACAAATCGTGAATACTCGAAAGCCCGACTTGCGCCAATGCCTCGCGCGCTCGTGCCAGCGCCTCTAGTTTCGGGACATGCGCTAGCTCGAGCGGAAGCGCCACGTTTGACAATGCGCTTCTCCAGGGCAACAAAGCCGCATCTTGGAAAACAAAAGATTTTCTCGAGGCCGATGTCGTGAGCGAGCCCTGATCGGTGCGCTCGAGGCCCGCGATCATTCGCAAAAGCGTCGACTTACCCGACCCCGAGGGCCCCAAAAGAGAAACGAAATCGCCTTCATGAATTTTTAGATCGATGGGGAGAACGGCCGCGCGACGTCCAAACGTTCGCGCCGCCCCCGTTAATGTAACGCTGGCGCCGAGAGACCTTCGAAGGCTTTCATCCAAGGGGCCGCGATCAGATTCCATTGCTCCTGGCTTTTCCCGGTCATGCGCGACTTCAGCGCTTCACCGGCCAAAAGAATCGTCGCAATTTCGTCGGCCGACGGCAAAGCTTTTGACGACTCTGACGTCGCGTAAAATCCTGTCGCCGGATTCCAGAGTTTACGATTCATGAAGGCATAGGCGTCAAGCGCCGGCGCCACGTACAAATCTTTTCCAATCACTTCAGACGCCTTCACAAGCGCCAAAATACAAACTGCCTGATTTTCCGCAGTCCGCGTTTCAGTAAGATCGGCCGATACAGTCTCTCGGCTAAAGCTCGAACGGATTCCGCCGTCTTTGGCGGCCATTTCGTGCGAAATAAAATTGCCGATGCCAACGATCAACAGTGTGAGCTGCTGGCGTG
>JAYTHQ010000349.1:0-2802 GCA_043732445.1 Bdellovibrionales bacterium
CCTACGCGCACAAGAAATTCTGTACCGATTTGTTTCCAGGATTCGTATTTAAATCCGCCGGCTTCACCTGGCGCGGGCTTGAGCCCCATCTTATTGACGTCTTCAAGAAACGCGTCGGGCTTGATAAATTCAAAAAATGCGCTGACGTCCATGTCGTTTCTGAAAACATCGAAAAGATCTTTACCGATTTTCGTTCCGTTTTTCGTGGCGCCAGGCGAACCCACAAAAAGAAAAGGTGGTATCGCCATCAGGCTTTTTTTAACGCCGGCTTCTGAAATTTTGATGAAGAGGCCACTTCCTCCGCTGCCTGCAGCCGCAGAGCCATTCGTGGGCGCCGCGGTCGTGGTCGTCATTTGGGCAAATGCCACCGAAGTGGCCGAACACAAGAGAAGAACGCTAACAAGAAGTTTCATCACGAGGCGAGTCCGTTCCGTTGACGCTTGAGTGCTCAAGCAATTACTGCGGGACGAATTCCAGTTCGATCCCGTCGACTTCTAAAATGTTCACCAATGCTTTCGGCGGCGGTGGAAGTGGAGTCGACGCATCGATGGCAGCGAGCACACGCGAATCATAAACATCGTTATGCGAAGACTGCGTAATCGAGCGTTTCACCACGACACCTTGAGCGTCGATAAAGAGGCGAGCACGTGCGCTCAGGTTAGCATTTGAGAGAAAACCCGGCAAGTTCCAGTGGGCTTTCACCGATCCATCGATTGTTTGCAAGTAGCCTTGTTGCTCGAGCCGAATGACTCCTGACAGCGCGCCGCCGCGTGAGATCTCATTGCCTTTAATTGGCTGCGGAACGGGCGCGACTCTTGGCGGGGTCTGGCTCTTGGTCATGCGCTCAATTTTCTCGAGCGCGGCTAGACGTTTGAGCGCTGCATCTTCGGTCTTTTTTGTTTTATTCAGATTTATTTTTGGAGATTCGGGTTTGGGAACCGCGACGGGCTTAACCGGCTCAGGCTTCGCGGCCTCCGCTTGTGGTTTTTCAGGTAAAGGCTCAGGCGGCGGTGGGGAAGGCGGCGGAATTTTTGTTTCGACCGTCGGCAAATTCAAGAGCTTCGGGCTTTTATCGGGCAACGCGACGATATCGACGCGAATGGCGTTATCGAGAGTCAAAGGCAGTGACGGATAAATTACCATGCGAACAACAAACGCGGCAAAGACGAGCGCGTGCACTGTCAGCGAGATCGCGATCGCTCGCGTGAGAGCCCTGTCGTCGAATTTCGCTAATCGTGTCTGTTCAATGATCATCATTAATTTTTCGGGATCGTCACAAGCCCAATATTAAAAATTCCGGCTGCGCGAATGTCGGCCATCGTCTCGGCGACAAAGCCGTAATCGACAGATTTATCTGCTTGCAAGTAAACCTGTTTATTTTTTCTAGTTTCGAAAATCGCTTTTAGGCGCTTTTGCAAATCTTCTTCGGGAATCTGTTTATCCGCGACGTAGAGTTTGCGATTTTTTTTGATCACTAGAACAAACGGCTCATCAGTTGTCGCGACGCCAGAGCTCGCGGTTTCAGGAAGATCGATGTCGATCCCTTGCTGCATCATCGGTGTCGTCACCATAAAAATAATGAGCAGGACAAGCATCACGTCAACGAGAGGTGTCACATTGATTTCGCTCATCACCATTCGACTTCTTCCGCCGCCACCAGAAAATGCCATTGCTTACTCGCCCTTAAAGAAGTTGCGCTTGGCGATGTTCAAAAAATCAGACCCGAAGCTATTGAGCTCCATTTCGAGTTTGCGAATGTCGCTGATGAAAATGTTGTAGGCGGCGACTGCGGGTAAAGCAGCAAAGAGACCAACGGCAGTCGAGAAGAGGGCTTCTGAAATTCCGGGCGCAACGACCGCAAGACTCGCTGAGCCCGTTGAGGCGATATTTCCGAATGAAGTCATGATTCCGACAACGGTGCCCAGAAGCCCGATGAACGGCGCGGTACTTCCAGTGGTGGCGAGAAAGTTCAAACGAGATTCGGCGATCGATACTTCATGTTCGACACCTTTGCGAATTGTGCGCTCGAGATTATCGAGGCCCGACAAACGAGGTGCATCCGAACTCAGCTCAGATTTATTCGCGAGACCCGATTCAGCGATACGCTGAAGTTCGAGATAGGCCGATCGAAACACGCGGCTCAAGTTACTCGTTGAAGATTCACTGACGCGCTCAAAGACGGCTTCAAGCGAACTCGCTTTCCAGAAAACTTCGTTAAATTTTTCATTCGCGTCGCGAAGGGCTTTGATCTGCTTATACTTTGTAAACATGATCGCCCACGAAATCACCGAAAGCCCAATTAAGACGACGAGCAAGAGTTGAACAAAAGGATTTGCATTGAGAATGCTATCCATCAAGCCGGTTTTTACGCCGACCTTCGCACCTGGGGCAGCCTGAGCCACCGAAACAAAAATAGAGTCTATAGTCATAGGAGAAAAGGCTAGTCCGAGACTCTCGTTGATCGCAAGAAAAGTCTGAGTTGAGAAGGTCTAGATTTATTAAAAAATGCCCTGAATACCGGCGCTTAGTAAAAACGGCCACATCTCGGCGTTGATGCGGAGCCAATGCGTGTTTCAGATCACGTCCTGTATTTGAGCGAATCTCACCCGTCAGCGAGCCGACCGCTTCTAACATGCGATCCCGGTGAGAGTCCTAGTCAATACGCTACTTAATGTCCGCATGAACCGACGTCGATGTGTCTTCCATGAAAACGTCGCTGAAATACGAAACATATGTTTTTGGAGTACCATCACGATAAAGTCCAAACTTGAAAATCGGTCCGACGTCATCCCTAATTTCTGT
>JAYTHQ010000350.1:0-2790 GCA_043732445.1 Bdellovibrionales bacterium
GGAATTTCCTGATCACCGAAGCTTTACGCGGCGACGGCGGCGAGCTTGTGAATGAGCAGGGTTTTGCGTTTGCAAAAAAATATCATCCGCTGGGTTCACTCGCGCCTCGCGATATCGTTGCGCGTTCGATCGACGCCGAAATGAAACGCACGGGCGCACCTTGCGTTTATCTCGACACGCGAATGATCCCCGAAGCAAAGATTCGCGAGAAATACCCGGTCATCTACAAAACGTGCCTGGAATTTGGCATCGATATTTTGAAAGACCCAATCCCCGTGGTGCCCGCCGCCCACTATCTCTGCGGCGGCGTTCTCACCGATAAAAACGGCTGCACCGATATCGCAGGCCTGTTGGCGGCCGGAGAAACGGCCTGCACGGGCCTGCACGGCGCAAACCGCTTAGCTTCAAACTCACTCCTTGAATGTCTCGTGTTCTCGCACAACGCCGCCGAGTTTTGCAAAACTCATAAGGCCGAATTCACGTTGCCCGAGGCGTTCGAAGGGTTCACCCCACGTGCGACCGAATCAAACGAAGACGAGATGGTTGTGATCACCCACGTCTGGGAAGAGATTCGTCGACTGATGTGGAACTACGTCGGGATCGTTCGCTCAAAACGCCGACTCGAACGCGCAAAAACTCGGCTTCAAACGATCTTGCACGAAGTTTCTGATTACTACGGTCACTTGAGTGTTCACCCCGATATTATCGAACTCCGCAATATTGCTCTGGTCGCGGACCTCACGGTCTCTTGCGCACTCGCGCGCCATGAATCGCGCGGCATTCACTATAATTTAGACTACCCCGAGCTCGATGAGTCGACTCCGCCAAAAGATACGATTCTACCGGCACACGGATTTGGCGATCAGTTCTGATCGGCCTGAGCCCATCGGTCCCGATAGAAATTTCCCGCCGAAAATGTAGACTCTACGCACGTCGCGCGGCCGACACGCGTACACAGTTCGCCTTCTCGAAATGACGGGACTGTGAGGCTCCCCTCACACTTTTTCGGAGCGCCAAAAATGGGCACAGGGTTTGTAATCCCAACGAAACGTTAGAGAATCCGAACGATCTGAAAATTTGAATGGGGTAACGGGACATGCGAGCGAAAATGAACGCGGGCGGATTGAAACTCTGGGCACTTGCGCCAATCACCGCGAGCCTTTTGATAGCGACAAACACCGCGAAAGCGTCGTCGAACCAAGATTGGGCCATCAAAAAATCTGCCTGGAGCGACTCCGACGAACGAAACTTTGGCGCGTTTATCTCCGCGCTCGGCGATGCGAATTGCCACACGGTCGATTCCTGTTTAAAAAGTACGGCAAATCCTTACCGCGGCACGGACTCAACCGCGACCGTCTTTGAGTCTGACTGCGGTCGTTTCCCTTTTCTTCTTCGGGCTTATTTTGCCTGGAAGAATAGTCTACCGTTTAGCGTTGTTAGCAGTGTTGCGGCCGTCGACGGACTCGGGCACGATTTACGCTACAGTCCCAAAGGTAACTATGTCGTCACCCGCAAGGATATCATTTCAAAATCGGCCAAACCGCTTTCGGGCTTGGACGGCATCGATCTTGTGATGAATGCGGTTTCAACCGCGATCTATCGATACAATGCCGAAAACGACAAGCCTGCCGGTTTGTTTTTTGATTTCGCTCCCGCCGGAATCAATCGCAACGACGTTCGCCCCGGAACCGTGATTTACGATGCCAATGGACACGCGGCGATGGTTTACCGAGTCGAAACAGATGGACGCGTTAAATATATCGACGCGCATCCCGATCACTCGGTGACCCGAAGCGAATACGGCAAAAAATTCGTGCGCTCGAGTCCGAATTCGGGCGGTGGTTTTAAAAACTTTCGCCCGCTCCTGTTATCGGGAGCCACGCGCGCTGCCGACGGGAGCTACATCGGCGGCCACGTCACGACCATTCCAATGACCCAGATGCCGAGCTTTTCGATGGAACAATTTTACGGGAACCAACCTTCGCCAGATCATAACTGGAAAAAAGCGGGCTTCGTCAAATCGGGTCAGCGCCTTGATTTTTATGATTGGGTTCGTTCAAGCCTTGCGGTTGGCGATTTGAAATACCACCCGATCGAAGAGATGACCAACAGCATGACGTCACTTTGCGGCGACATCCAAGATCGCGTCGGCGCGGTTGACGAAGCGCTCGCGCGCGGCATCGCCGTCAAACCTCAACCGTACGCTTTGCCCGACAACATCTACGGCACGTCTGGCGAATGGGAATCGTACTCAACTCCGTCGCGAGATGCACGGTTGAAGACGTCGTTTAAAGAAGTTCGCGAAGACGTGCAACGATTCGTTGAACTCTACCGCCAAGCGAGCCCACGAATTGATTACCACGGAACAAACTTGGTCTTAGATCTCCGAAACGCTTACGACAAAACGGCCAACGCCTGCGTGATTCAGTACAAACGCACCGACGGATCGATGATGAGTCTCAACTACGGTCAGCTCGTTAGCCGACTCTTTGATCTTTCTTTCGATCCGTATCAGTGTGTCGAATTGCGCTGGGGCGCAACGACGGCACAAGAGCTCTCGACGTGTCATGATGATTCGACAAAGCGCGCTTGGTACGACGCCGAAAAGAACTTAAGAAATCAAATCGATCGCCCGTATGATCAAAAGATGGGTTTCACACTGGATCAGCTGCGAGCCCACGTTCCAGGAAGCGGCACTGCCGCTGCGCCAGACGTCGACCTTCGCGGCTACTTGAACTCTCTTTAGGAGTTAATTCGTGCTTCCGCTCGAAGAGCGGAAGACAATCCCGA
>JAYTHQ010000351.1:0-2790 GCA_043732445.1 Bdellovibrionales bacterium
CTCAAAATCCAACTACGCGAAATGAAATATGGGTTTATGTTTGCTTAGTTGCGTCATGGCGGTTAGCCCGTGGTTTACGGTCGGAAGCACCAAGCGAGGCGCGGCGAATCGTTTTCGAAAACCGCAAGCGCATTGGGAATTCCCAAAACGCGGTAAGCAACCGTCTCCCGTGGCTCATTTGATTGCCCTATTGAACGATTTTTGGTCAGATCCACGTGCTTGCCCATAACCACAAATGGTTTCACGACAAATCTAAAAATAGCGTCATCCTCGTACTGACGAGGCGAGGGATCTATAAGCCGCAGCCTTTGCACCCCGGCCCTTTCTGACTCCGGCAGCATTAACAGCTTTTGCTCACCTCTTTTTAGGCACTCTTCGCCCATCAAATACGAATCACGACCATAGCCAGCCGAGATGGACCTCTGATCAATTCCGCTTTGTGCAAGAGTTTGCGCCACGCCAAATCGCGCTTCGAGAGTGTCGAGATAGTACCGATTCGTGATTAAACTGACGCTCGCCAAAACTGCAAAGTAAGAGACCACCAAGATCTTCCGGCGCCGAAGTGCAGCTAGTTCATCGAAAATCGGACCTAACAATAGCACCATCAGGAAAAGCGCCTGCGCAGCCGGTAGAACGTATTTAACATCCGACGCTTCCATGAAAGTCGTGAAGAGAAGAAAACTGAGCGCTGCAAAGCAACCGATTACTAACGCTAAGCGCGGGACGCCGCGAAGTGCGTCTCTAGCCCCGCTGAGACCCCAGAGCCCGGAGCTGATAAACATCGAACCAATCAGCCTGGGCAAATATCCGGTAAATAAAACCCCCGCTGTGAGGGGGGCGCCGGGCAACTGAAATATGACAAACGTGAAAACGACTTGTGTGCTGAAAATCCCCCAAAACTTTCGTCGATTCCACACGCCCACCAACCCTAGTGGCGTCAAAAAAAGTCCGATCGCTAAAATGAGTTGGCCAACGCGGCTTAGAAACAACAGGCTCTGCTTGAGCCCTGGGCCCGAGGTCCAATGATCAGCGACGGCGTGAATAAAGGCTGTCTGGTAAAACGTTTTCGGCACAAGCCCATAGGCCAACAGCGCGAGAATGATGCCGATCAACGATGGCAAAAGCGTTTGCCAAGCCCGCTTTCCAAAAACGGTTTGGAAAACGAGGACTGCGCAAATTCCAATTGGAAAAATAAAATAGGTTTGCCGCTGGAGAACAACAACGAGAGTCATTGCGACAACACCCAGGGCCGATGTCAGGGTTGCTCTTTCAAGCCAGCTTCGAAGAGAAAATAAATAAATAAATAGAAAGCTGACAACAAACGTCTCTGTTAAAAAAGCGAGCCCGTATTGAAGCGTCACCGGAAAAATAAAGAGGCAAATAACCCAAATAAAAGCGGTCGCTCGCAGCTTTAAATCCTGAAGGCGCGCGAGAACTTCGCCGAAGACGCAGTAGAAATTAAAAAGATACGCAAGAAACGCCAAGACCATGTAGGCCGACAGTCCAGGCAGCCAAAAAAAGACAGACCGCGCTAGCGCTCCTAAGATCGCCTGCGGCCAAGCGGCGGCCAAAAGCACATCAGGGGCCGCCCAATGTCCGTTGAAAATCGAATCTGAAAAATAAGCGTACGAGGCGTCGTCTTGACCGACAACATTTCGCCAAGGCCGAAGAGCTACGCAGATCGCGGCAGCAAAAACGAGAGTCCCGAAAACCGAAAGTTGCGATCTTGATAACGATCGCGTTTGTCCCTGAATCACGACGTTGCGAGCGCCTGATGTTGTTCCGTCAGTTTCACGTTCCCGCTAGCCTTGAGCTGGTCAACCAGCTGTTTTACGAGCTCGGTTTCGCCGCGCTTTGCGATCAACGTCGCGTCGGGAGTATCGACCACCACGAGATCATCGACACCCACGAAGCAGTAGGTCTTCTCGGCGCATGGAAAGACAAAATTGCCCGAACTTTCGATTTCAAAATTTTTAGCATTCGACGCTCGGGCACCGAGAATCTCGACGATCGAGTCCCAAGAGCCAAGATCGCTCCAGCCGAAAGCGCAGGGAATTGAAACGTGCGACGGCAATCGTTCCATGATCGCGTAATCGATGCTGATCGAGCGAACGCGGCCATAAATTTCATCGAGGTTTGAAAGATCAGGCTTTAGGCGATCGATCTCGAGCCACACGTCAGGCACGTATTTCTGAAATAGCGCGATCATGTCGCGCACGCGAAAAATAAACATTCCCGCGTTCCAGTAAAATCCGCCGCGAGTCAAAAATTCGCGCGCAGTTTCTTCGTTCGGCTTTTCGCGAAAGCCCGTCGCCTTTAAAGCGCCCGAAGCGCCGACTGCACCTTCGGTCGCGATATATCCATAGCCAGTCGCCGGGTACGTGGGCTGGATTCCGAGAGTCACAACGTGACCTTCAGCCGCCAGCTTTTCGCCTAGGCGAACAACCTCGACAAACGCTGCATCATCATCAATCAAGTGATCGGCCGGAAAAATCCCGGCAACCTCGGCGTCGAGACCCAACAACGAAAATCGTTTACAGATCAACGCAACCGCAGGCGCCGTGTTTCGACCAAACGGTTCGTAAACGACCTGCTCAGCGGATACGCCCTGCTCGAGCAGCGCGGCCTCTGTGAGCGATTTCATTTCGCGAACGGTCACTACCCACGGTGAACCAAATGAACGCAATCGCTTCACAGTCTTGGTAAACAAAGATTCATCGAGCAGCGCGCAGAACTGCTTGGGAAAGGTCGAGCGCGAAACCGGCCACAACCGTGAGCCGCTGCCGCCCG
>JAYTHQ010000352.1:0-9279 GCA_043732445.1 Bdellovibrionales bacterium
ATGACGCTAACTTGGCAGCCAACGCCGCCCAGTTCACGTCGCAACTCTTCACAAATAAACTCGTCGATTTTCACATCGGCGTGATCAGCGGCATGGCCACGGACCAAAATATCGGAGGTGCTTGGGGCGGCCGTTTCTCGGGATTTCCAAAGTATATCGACCCCTCGACCCAGAACCCGGTCGCGACTCTGCAAAAGAATATGGATGTCGGGGCCGACGCCAAGGACCCGGTCGCTTTATTTACAGTCGTCGAACAGGCTTTAACGTCGCCAGTCATTGATAATGAAAATGCCGGCTTTTTGCGTCCTGGAGCCGATCTTGTCGTGATGCTGATCTCCGACACAGATCCTGAAGACCACGGACCTAACGCCGCTGAATTTTATAAGTTCTTGGTGGCTTTGAAAAACGGCGATCCGCAGCGCGTCTCTGTCTATGCCGCCTATGCACCTGGTCAATCGACTTGCGTCGGCGAAGGCGACCCGATCGAGATCGAAGCGCTGTTAAAATTAGCGCAGCCAAACTCTTACGGCTTTAGCCTCTGTGATCCAAACTTTGGCAATCAATTGGCAAACGTCTCTAACCGCATTGCAAGTAGCGTTAAAAAGTCTTTTGATCTCTCGCAGCTACCGGTTGTCGAAACGATTAACGTCACCTACGGAGGCCAGGCGATCCCGAACGACGCCGATACTGGTTGGACGTACGATTCCGCACGGAATCGGATAGTTCTCGGCGCGCACCTGGTTTTGCCTGCGGCGGCGCCTGGCTCGAAAATCGAAATCACCTATTCCATCGGCGAGTAGGCTCGCGAGGCACACTGAATCGAGTCTTTGATCTTGAAACTCGAGAGCGCCCGCAGTTCAAATGGAACCAACCTCGTCGTCGGAATTTCGTTCCAGGAGAAGTCATGCCGTTTATTTACATCGCGCTCTTAGCGGTCATTCAGGGGGCGGCCGAACTACTGCCCGTTTCAAGCTCCGCGCATGTCATCATCGCCGAGAAACTGCTCGGCTTAGACCCATCATCTCCCGAGATGACATTTTTTCTTGTGATGCTCCATACGGGCACGATGTTCGCGGTCGTCTTCTTTTTCTGGAAGCGATGGAAAGCCCTTTTGAGCCGCGGGGGTCAAGCGAGACGGCAGTTTTTGGTGGCGCTGGCGATGGCCACTGCAGCCACTGCCGTCGTTGGATTTCCGCTTAAGAAAATCATCGAAAAAATTCTCGTCCATAACGGAAGCGCGCCCGAAATCGAATTGATCTTTAGCAATTTGCTTTTGATTTCAATCTCGCTGTTTGTGGTCGGCGTTTTGATTTTGATTTCCGGGTCAGTTTCGAAACGGAACGCAGTGGCAGTAGAAACAGAGTTATCTTCGACAAACTCTTTAATCATCGGCGCGGTTCAGGGGATTTGCCTGCCCTTTCGGGGTTTTTCTAGGTCGGGAGCCACGATCTCGACGGCTCTTCTGCTTCGAATACCGAAGGCCAAAGCCGAAGATTTCAGCTTTGCGCTCGCCGTGATTTTGACTCCCGCGGTCATCGCGCGCGAAGCGCTGCGACTTCTTCACCCCGGGCGTGAAACGAGCGCTCATTTGGCTGCTGCGGGCTTGCTCACGCCGGGCCTGGTCGGCATGTTTTTGAGTTTTTTATCGGGACTTGCCGCACTCAAACTTCTGTCGTCGCTGATCGAGAAAGGCCGGTGGCAATATTTTGGGTATTACTGCGTTCTGGTCAGCCTCGTTGCTTTAACTCTCTATCTCCGAAGTTGATCTTGGGAGGGCCGCACGGCCTACGGATTCGCCATGCAAGTCGACGCCGTAAACATGCCGCTCAGATGCCCGTACGAGCAAAACCGTTGCTCGGTTTGGCATTTCTCGCCGGCGACCGCCACGCTCGATGCGTAGGCAGTGATCACTGAACCATTTGGAACGTAGCCAAACGGACCTGCGCACCCAAGATCAGCCTGACAGCTTTGATATTGATAAGAGCCGGTCAAGATATGACCACTACAAAACCGAATTTGCGTCTGGCACGTTCCGCCCCGATTTGCTTGTGGTGCCTGATAAGCCGTGATCATAGCGCCTTCCATGATTTGCGAGCCCCAAGGGGCTGTGCACGTCGCGTGAGCACTGAGGCAAAAGAGAGAGAGAGAGAACGCAAACGTCATCGTTTTCAAAGACTGACCTCCGGCTGGCGAATGCACAATTATAGCGTAAGAGCCTCAAAAGCCAAAGTCCCCGCGCCCCTGGACAGAGTGTTTTGGTAATCTTATAAATCTGCGGCGACATGTTACAAATCACGGCCTCGCTCTCTTGGCCGGTCGAAAGTTAAAAATAAGTAATATAAAAGCAATGGACCGCCGCTATCGCCAATGATCAGGTCGCGAAAACCATAAAGGGCCAAAAAATGAAACAGCAAGAGAGTTTGCGCGAAGTCACCAGCAAGGTTCCGGAACTCGCGCTCATGTTTTGGATCGTGAAAATTTTTGCAACAACGCTAGGTGAAACCGGCGGTGATGCAGTGACGATGTCGATGAATTTAGGGTACCTGGTCGGAACTCTCATTTTTGCCGCGATCTTCATCGCGGCCGTGATCGTACAGATCAAAGCTCGACAATTTCATCCGTTCATCTACTGGACAACCATCATCGCGACCACAACTGTCGGAACGACCATGGCCGACTTCGCCGACCGCTCGCTCGGAATTGGCTACGCCGGTGGCTCTACTTTGCTGTTGGGACTTCTCATAGGTTCTCTTTTTGTTTGGCATCGTTCGATGGGCACTCTTTCCGTTCGCGATATCAGTACCCCCAAGGCCGAAATGTTTTACTGGATGACGATTATGTTTTCTCAGACACTTGGCACAGCTCTTGGCGACTGGACTTCCGATTCAGCGGGTTTCGGCTATAGCGGAAGCGCACTGATTTTCGGCGCGCTCCTTCTCGCGGTCGTGGGTCTCTACTTCTTCACCAAAGTGTCCCGGACATTTTTATTCTGGGCGGCGTTCATTCTGACTCGGCCGCTTGGCGCAGTCGTCGGAGACCTCTTGGATAAACCTGTCGATCACGGAGGACTGGCGTTAAGTCGCTACACGGCTTCGGCTGTTTTGCTCGTCTTCATCATCGGTTGCCTTGTGATTTTTCCAAATCGCCCGGCAAAAGCGGCTCATTAACCAGCCTTCTAATATAATTCGACGTGGTCGTTTTCTCGGAATCCGGATCCAGAGTGGATGATGCCGATCGAGCCGTCTTTTCCAAAATAGCTGACAAGCTCAACCGTACCTTTTAGACGGCCTGGCACACGCCCAATCAAAGCGCCCGAATCTGGATCATAAACATCTTCACCGTCTTCGGTGATTTTCAAAATATCACCAACCTGAAGGCCCGAGATACGGCCCGCGTTGAGATAAATTCGGTCACCTTTGACCATCGCCACGCGACCTTCCCACGATAGCTTGTCGGTCGACTGAGTAATTTTGGGGATTGTCGAGCGAAAGGCTTCCGTGATCACAGATTCAATGAGCTTCGGATCTTCTTCGAGTGAGCGATCGCTGAACGACCGCTCACCGACTCTCGTCGTCGTGTCTTCGATATCGGCCGTGCGCGTTTCGTTGAGACCGATGGTCCCGTTTTTCGTGTTCACCATGCGAATTTGGACGGTCGCCGTGATGCGCGCGCGAACTTCGCGGACAAGACCCACTTCATCACCGATGCGCTTGGCTTTGAGATTCAAGACTTTACCTTCGAGAATAGCAGCCAGACCCATCGCGCCACCTGCTTTGCCCATCGCTTCAAGATCGTATTCGCCATTTTTTAGGTAGGTCGCGACGTCTTTTGGAAAATCGGTGTTTGCCACGATCACGAATTCGTCAGTCTTGCGAAGCGCTTTGATGAAGGCTTCGCGAGCGACTTGCGAGGCCTTCTCTGAGCGGCCAGTTGCATCGACAAACGGAAGAACGATGATCCGCTTTCGCGGCGATTGGTCGCGCGATTCACGCGCTTGGTAACCGACATCGCGCACTTCAGGGCCCGTCGCTTTGGATGACGCCGATCGCGGAGTGATCAGCGAGCACGAAGCCAAAAGGCATGCGCATGAAACGAGAGAGAGGCTTATGACGAACGATGAACGTATCTGCATGCTTTTATTTTAGCAGTGCATTCGCTCTCCACGAAAGACGAGCGAGACCGTCCTCGCCTTCAACTCGACTTATGTCTGACTGACTTTACTGCACCGATGCGAGCGGCTGAACGTCGACGGCGATCGCCCGCGAACCCGATTGTCCTGGGGGGACCTTGACTTCAAAGCCCACCAGCTTGAGCGTCAGAAGCCTATTTGCAAATTGATTCGGGTCACCCGAATAATCGACCTCGTAGGTGACCTGGTCGCGCTCAAATAGTCGCTCTTTCAAATCACGGGCCTCGCGCAGCGCACGCGCAAATTCCGTTTTGAAAGCTGACTGCTCTGCAGGCGTTAAAGCTCCGCGGACAGTTAAAGTTAAAAAGTTTGTGCCGACAGTTCCACGTTGCCACGCGACTTGAACCTGAGAGCTTAAGTCTCTTGCCAGCGATGCAAATTCGCTACCCGCCTTCGCCCTGAGACCGGCTTCGACAGAAGCCGCATGAGGGTCGGTGCTGAATTCGCGCATGACTTCGGCAATGACTCGGTCGGGCGCGTTGACCTGAACAACCTGGATTTTCACACTGACCTGGACCGCCCCAGCGGTTGTCGAAGGCAAAAGTCGAACGTCGCCTCTGGCAATCATGGCACTTTTGAAATAGGCCCCGATCGCCGAGATGTCCGACGAACTCGGTCGCTCGATTCTCAAGCCGTTAGGAATCTCGCTGATCTGTTCTGGCGCAGGCGGTTTCGTGAAGACCAAATTTTGCTTTTGGATTTCTTCAGCTAACTTCGCGTGCAGGAGCGTCTCTAGGAGCGACAGTGATTTTTGATCGGCATTTTTCTCATCGCCCATCCACCACCGGAGCGAGAGCGCACGGGTGCGGTCGGTAAAAGCAATCAGCGGTAAAATGTTGGCGGCACCAGCCGCCGAGCCGACAAATCCGTTTTCGAGGAGCATCTTGCGTAAAGTCGTTCCCGAAATTTTCAGCTCGATCGGAATTCGCCAAGAACCGTCACGTTGTCTCGCCGGCTCCCCGGGGTTAACGAACGGAATAAACTTTGCCGATTGCTTAATAATTTTCTGATCGATAGCAGCTTTATTTTTCTGATAGCTTTGTTCGCCGACGACCTCAACGACGCGGTCGTGCGCGGTCGTCGCGAGTGCCCACGTTGAGACTTCGCGAATCGCGTCGCTGGGCTGAGTCTCCTTCGAAACTCCGTCGACCTTCACCGTTGAGAGATCCGAAAGTCTTTGCGCGTAAGCTTTTTGCGGAACGATCAATGACAGCAGCGCCAAGCTTGCAAACAGCGCAAGTAAAATACCGCAAACGAAACAGACGAATTTGGTGTGAGCGATTTTATCAAAAGTCATTTTGAGTCCTTTGCGCAAAAGCTGCCGATTTAGTTCGAGTCGATGTCGATGTCGATGACAAAGCGTAACCGATTTTTAGCTGCGAATCTCTACGAAGTCGGTCCGACCAAATAAGCTGTGCAGACCTTCGAAAAATTCACCCGACGGATTAATGCCGCCAGGATCAGTCACCGCCATCGTGACGGTTTTACGAAGGTCTGGCAGTTCGATTTCAAGCTCGACATTCGTCGAACCCGGGTGTTTTTGCAAAAGCGTGCTGAGGCCCGACAGCCGATCGTTCATCTCACGGCTGATTTTGAATGTCATATGCTTCGATTTCTGAATGACGTCATCGAGGATGCCGATCCGGTCGACCATGATCTTACACGTGACAGTCGCCGTGGCGACTTCGCCGTCTTCGCCGGCTGGCACAGGCGCTTCGTCATCTTTTTCGAGCTTTCCGCCGATCAGAACTGGCTGATCAGATTTCAAAATCATTTCGTGCTTCGCGAACGGCTCTGGAAAAATGACGAGCTCGACTGAACCACTTAAATCTTCGAGGCGCGCGAAGGCCATGCGCGAACCTTTTTTGGTGATAATCTCTCTGTACTCGGTGATGAGGCCTGCAATCACCACCCGCTTTTCGGCATCTTGCGTGTGGAGTTTATCGATCGTGCAGTTGGCCCAGATTTTCAAAACGTTCGCGTAGCCGGCCATCGGGTGATCCGACAAATAAAACCCGAGGACTTCTTTTTCGTACTGAAGCTTCGCTGCGCGTGGCCACTGATCGACTTGCTCGAGGCTGACAGATTCTTCCTTTGCACCGGTCTCGTTCGACAAAAGATCAAACATCGACGTCTGCCCGACTTCGCGATCTTTGCGAGCGCTGGCTGCGCGGTCGAGAAACTTCTCGTAGCCCTTCATCAGCTGCGCTTGATGCGCACCGAACCCCTCGAAGGCACTCGCCTTAATGAGGCACTCGATCACTTTCTTATTCACGCGGGCGAAGTCGACAGTATCAAAGAAATGTTCGATCGAATCGAATTGCTTGTTTGGTAACGACTCGCGAGCCTCGACAATCGCCTCAACTGCACCCTGACCAACACCTTTGATCGCGCCAAGGGCAAAGAAGATCGTGTCGCCCTTGACCCGGAATTTCCAGGTAGAATGATTGATATGCGGCGGCTCAACCTTAATAAGGCGAGTCTGCGCAGCCTTCACGTACTTGACCACGTTGTCGGTGTTGCCCATTTCAGTCGAAAGAAGTGCCGCGTAGAATTCGGTTGGGTAATAGTTTTTAATCCAAGCCGTTTGCGCCGAGACAACACAATAAGCAGCCGCATGAGATTTGTTAAATCCGTAATTTGCGAATTCCGCCATGAGGTCAAAAAGCTGACCTGCTTTTTTCTCATCATGATTCTTGGCGTTTGCACCTTGCATAAAGCGCGTTTTTTGCTGCTCCATCTCCTCGGTGATTTTCTTACCCATCGCGCGGCGAAGCATGTCAGCTTCTCCGAGTGAGTAGCCCGCGATCGTCTGCGCGATCTGCATGACCTGTTCTTGGTAAACGATAATTCCGTAAGTTTCGTTTAAGATCGGCTCAAGTTCCGCAAACAGATATTCGACGGCTTTCTCGCCGTGCATCCGTTTCGTGTACTCAGGGATCATGTCCATCGGGCCCGGGCGATAGAGCGCGTTGATCGCCGTAATATCCTCGAAAGACTTTGGGCGAATTTTTTTAACAGCGTCGGTAATACCGTCGCCTTCGAACTGGAACACGCCGGCGGTGTCCCCCTTCGTCATCATGGTATAGATATTTTTATCTGTGATCGGAATATCACCCGGCACAATTTTCTTGCCGCGGTTTTCTTCGATGAGATCAAGAGCATTTTGAATATGCGTGAGGGTTTTCAGACCTAAAAAATCGAACTTTATGAGGCCGATTTTTTCGGCCCACTTCATATCGTACTGCACGACTTGTTCGCCGTCGGCGCCTTTGTAAAGTGGCGCTAGCTTCACAAGAGGCTGTGACGCGATGACAACGCCGGCCGCGTGAATGCCGGCGTTTCGGGCAAGGCCCTCAACTTTTCTTGCCAGATCCATCAACGTACTAATTTGCGGATTTTGATCCATGGCCTCTTTGATTCGAGGCTCCATGTCGATCGCGTCTTGCAAAGTAATGCCGAGTTTTTCAGGCATCAGTTTCGAAATTACATCGACTTCGGCATACGTCATTCCGAGAACGCGGCCGACGTCTTTTATGGCGGCACGCGCTTGGAGTTTTCCATAAGTAATAATTTGCGAAACGTTCTCTTGGCCGTATTTCTGCGTGACGTACTGAATGACTTCTTGGCGACGGTCTTGGCAAAAGTCGATATCGAAATCGGGCATCGAGATACGTTCTGGATTTAAAAATCGCTCAAAGAGAAGAGAGTACGGCATCGGATTAAGATCGGTAATTTTGAGGCTAAAGGCGACGAGCGAGCCCGCACCCGAACCCCGCCCCGGGCCGACCGGAATGCCGTGATTTTTAGCCCAGTTGATAAAGTCTTGGACGATCAGAAAGTAGGAACTAAATCCCATCTTGTCGATAACGCCCAATTCGAAATCAACACGCTTCGTGTACTCGGGCTTTTTTTCTTCGGAAACGGCTTCTCCGCGAGCGGCTGCTTCTTGGTATCGAAGCTCGAGGCCTTCGTGGGCACGTCGGCGAATGTCATCGACGACGGCAACTCCCTTTGGCGTCGCGAAGGTCGGCAAATGATAAATTGCTTTGCCAGCGTCGTCTTTGATTTTGAATTTCACATCGCATCGTTCAGCGATTTCAACCGTGCGGTCGCAGGCACCGGGAATATCTTTAAACAGCGCATTCATTTGCTCAGACGTTTTGAAATAGAATTGGTCTGACCCGAGCTTAAAGCGCGACTCGTCTTGCAGCGTTTTGTTCGAACCGATGCAGATCAAAACTTCTTGGGCGACTTGATCATCTTGACCGATGTAGTGAACATTGTTGGCGGCAACGAGCGGGGCACCTGTGATCTTGCTCGCCTCAAGAAAAAACTTATTGATGCGGCCCCATTCGGGAGTGCCCGTACGGTTGAGCTCAAGGTAAAACCGGTCAGGGAACATCGCTTGAAGTTCACGCACTTTTTCGAGCGCTGCTTCTTCGCCAAACTTTTCGAGTACGTGTGCAACTTCGCCGCGCGAGTTGCCCGTCATGCAAATGAGATCACTTGAATACTTTTTGAGAATGTCGAAGTCGATGCGCGGCTTGTAGTAGAAACCTTCTTGGTAACCGATCGACGAAAGCTGACAAAGATTTTGGTAGCCTTGCGCATTTTGCGCAAGCAAGACCAGCCGCTTATTCGGCATTTGGGCCGCTTCGCGGTCTTCGCCTTTGGAGAGCCGAGACTTGGGCGAAATATAAACGTCCATGCCAAGAATCGGTTTGATGTTCGCGTCTTTACACGCAAAATAAAACTCGGCGGCTCCCATCATGTTGCCATTATCGGTCAGCGCGAGCGCCGGCATCTGATCCTCGGCCGCCTTTTTGACCAAGCCCTTAATACGGCACGTCGCCTCTAGGAGCGAGTACTGCGAATGCACGTGTAAATGGACGAATGGTTTTGTGCTCACGACCCTAAATCCATATCAGAAAACATGAGTCCGGGAGCAGAAATGTCCACTCTTGCGCTCAGCTAGTTGCCTACAAATCACGCGGCCTATTGCCAGACCCACAAGCGCATCCTAGGCTGCCTGAGAGGTGCCCATCGACTTTTTGAAACGCGCCGCGTTTTAAAAAGCCGATGGGCAC
>JAYTHQ010000353.1:0-9217 GCA_043732445.1 Bdellovibrionales bacterium
AAGATAAGCCACCAAATCGCGAGCGCTAACGAAAAAATGAGCCAACCCGCAACCGCTAGCAAGCGCCATGAAATACGCGACCCGTTTCGGCGACGAAATCCGGCGGCGGCGTCAAGACCCGTGACATCGGGAGGTGCGATCGGCCCTGACCCCGCTCGATCACCCATAAGTTTCTCTCGCCGATTCAGAAATTTTCTGGACCGCTTCGTCAAGAATCTGATCAGAGTGCGCGTGGCCGATGAAGCCGACTTCATAACCGCTTGGTGCCAGGTAAATGCCCTTCTCTAAACACGCATGGAAGAGTTTCTTAAAATTTGTCGCGTGATCTTTCGGGATCTGCGTCAGTCTGCGAATAGTCCTGTCCTCAACGCTCGCGTGAATCCAAAAGACTGACCCCTGCCGCGAAACTTGGAGTGGCGCGCCCATCCGGGTGAATTCACCCTCGAGCATTTTCTGAAAACGTGCAGTCTTTCTCTCGAGCGAGTCGTAGACGTTTTCTCTTTCAACTTTCTTAAGCGTCGCGAGGCCTGCGCGCATGCCGACAGGATTCGCGCTTAAGGTGCCGGCTTGGTAAACCGGCCCTTGCGGCGCAACGAGGTCCATGAGATCGCGGCGGCCGCCGTACGCTCCGACCGGAAAGCCTCCCCCAATCACCTTACCATACGTAACTAGATCGGGTCTGATGCCAGTCAGTTCGACCATTCCACCGAGGGCCACCCGAAAACCAGAAATGACTTCGTCAAAAATCAGTAGCGCCCCATTTGACTTTGCGATGCGGGCCACCGCTTGCAAAAATTCTTTTCGCTGCGCAAGAAGGCCGTAGTTGGCCGGGAGCGGCTCGATGATAATCGCCGCGATCTGTCCGGAGTGCTGTTTGAAAACGTCTTCGAGCGCGGCCTCGTCGTCAAGTGGAGCGACGAGCGTGGCGCCTGCGAGTTGCGTTGAAACACCGGCGCTGTCGCTGGCGGAATCGCCAGCCAGGCCCGATCCGGCCTTCACAAGTAACGAATCAACGTGGCCGTGATAACAGCCGTCAAATTTCAAAATTTTATCTTTGCCAGTTGCCGCTCGCGCCACGCGCAGAGCACTCATGACCGCTTCGGTTCCGGAGCTCACGAAGCGCAGTTTTTCGATCCACGGTAACCGCGAGGTCATCCACTCAGCGAGATCGAGCGAGTAAGGTTCACATGCCCCAAAGCTCCAGGCTAGATCGATGGTTTCGCGAACCACCGCCGCGACATCGGGGTCACGGTGGCCGAGAATTAAAGGTCCAAAGCTTTGGCAAAAGTCGATGTAACGATCGCCTTCGACAGATGTTAAGTAAGCACCTTCGGCTTTCTTAAAAAAGACAGGCGTGCCGCCGACACTCTTAAAGGCGCGAACCGGCGAGTGGACGCCGCCTGGCGCAACCTTCAAGCTTCGTTCAAACAGAGAACTGGATGTCATTTCGCTCATAAAGCCGCCCGTCGAAACTGTTCGACATTAAGATAAACAAAAGGAGTTGACGAAAGAAGTCTCTTTTTCAAATGCTCGTGCGTGAGTCCAGGCCCTGACGCATGCACGCCAGAACGCAAAAGATCTGGGTAAAGTTCGGCTGCCCGATCAAACGCCGTTCCGCTCATCCAGTAAAAGTGCGTGCGGCCTGCCAACACGGGCGATTGTTTTTTGGCGATCAGGGTGTACGTCGCGACCGGAGTCGAATGGGCTGAAGGAATCGCGCGACCAACGGACTCTTCGTGAGTTAGCTTGGTCCACGTCGGTGACGAGCCGCTAAGCGCCTTGGCGATCGGGTTTAAGAACTCGTGCTCGTGTTCACCCAATCCCTCGGCGCTGCCCATGACCCAGACACCTTTTTTTGCGAGCTTGCCCCACGTTTTTAGGCCAGATGTCCAAACGACCGAGTCGGCGCTTGCGCAAAAACCATCGGGCCACGCTGTTTCGCGCGCGACCCACAAAAACTTTGCGCTCTCGGCTTTCGACCAAACACCGCGCGGCAGAAACGCTCGCTCAAAAAACGGCGTCTCGTTTTCACCCGGAAACATTTTTTCAACGCCTGTACACTTTGGTAACGCGTCAGTTGTCTCAAGCGCGGCTTGATCAAGACGCTCGCCGGCGTCGGTCAAACCTTGAAGGAAAGTGATTCGACCAAAAGGTCGGTCGAGTACGCTCACGCCAATTTTTTGATGGCAGCCGCCGCCGTACGAAGAAAGAATCTCGCGTTCACGAACGACCGATGCGAACGTGGCCGGAGAATCAATGGCGCTCAAAAGCTCGCGTAGGTCGTCGCGGTCGGAGCAGATCTCGATGGCCAATGCACCTTGCCCGGCCGCCGTCGGATTCAAACTGAGTGGTAAAATCATCTGGCGCGTTTCGGACAGTGTTCGTTTCACAACTTCGCGTGCGTCGGCAAATTCGTTTTCGGGGGCTTCAAGCAGCCGATCGACCGCAGCCTTTGCGACGATCAGGGCATCTGCGTTGCCCGAAGACAGCTTGCCCATGCGGGTCGGAATATTTCCTCGCACATTTTCAAACACGACATCATCGACTTCAAACGGCAAATACGTGCGGAAAAACGAATCGAGATTAAAAGCGCGACGCGGGCTCGAGGTGAGCACGCGAATCCGCTTTGAAGATTGAACACTCGCGAGCCGATCTCGGCGAAACAAAAATAAGTCACGCTGATCGGCGCGCGGAAGGGTTGCGGCGATGCTCAGGCCCCGGCGCATCTCGGTTGGCAGGTCCTTCCAGGAGTGGACCACGAGATCAGCTGTGCCATCTTGAAGATCACGAACGAAGTCTTCGGTAAAGACGCCTTTCTCTGGCATTTGCCAAAGGGGATCTTGAAGGTTTTGGTCACCGAGTGAAGCGCGAAATGCGTAAGTGATCTCAAGACCCGGATGAGACGCCTTCAAGGCATCGCCAACTCGATAGGCCTGGAGGCGCGCGAGATCGCTATGCCGAGCTGCGATTTTGATGTGCGAGAGGTTCATGCGCAGACGTCGTCCCATCCGAACGGACGGTACTCGACGGTGCGCGCGCGCTCAAGTGCCGCCTTCGAAATGGCGGTTAGCGCTACAGATTTTCGCTCGCGGAGAATCTCTTGATTGCGTGAGAGACGCGACATGAACTCACCCAGTTCCAGAACGCGCGCAAACTCGGTCAAACGGTCGACGCTCGATTCGGCCCGAAGATCGGCAATAAATCTCAAGCGTGAATCGTCTCGCAGAAACGACCGAATCCAATCGGAAGAAACCGGCGCCGCGATCACGAGAGCATCGGCCTCACCCAAACTAGAGCGCTGTTCAACATCGACTAAACGAAGATTTTTAAGCTGAACGACATCGAGTTTTCTTGAAAGCGCCGCGCGCGCTTTCTCGACGTCGCGACAGTGAATGGTGATCTGCAGCGCCTCTTTCATGACCCACGGTAAGATTTCCTGAACGAGATGGCCCGCGCCGAGAATATGAAGCTCTTTGAGACCTCGGACTTCACGCCGAAGGACACTGCCGTAGGACTGACTCCCAAGATCCTTTAAATAAGCCTCACGGATTTTTTTCGCGTCTTGAAAAAGCGCTTTAAAAGTTTTTGCGAGCTGCGAGCCCCACGGTGTTGCCGGGAACCGAAATGCGCTGACGGCATTTTTGAACTGACCGTAGACTTCGGTCTCGCCGACGAGCGGCGAATGCAAACCGCAAATGACCTCAAGAACAAATCGATATGCCTCTTCGCCGCGCATGACGACGTCGTGCGGGTGAATTTGATTCTCGAGACCGCTGACGAAATCGCTTTCGGCAATCACGATATGACGAAGGCACGTCATAAACGAAAATGCTTCGATTGAATCGTCGGCCCCGACTTCGAATTGGAAGCGCTGGGGACCCGTCCGGTGGATAAGCAGAAAGTCTTGAGTCATATCGTTCTTTCACGCTACCAGCGCGCCCGCCAGGAGTGTCACAGTTTTGTCATAAGAGCTGGATTTCGCTAGCTTTTTGCGACCACACCTTGAGCCCATCTACCATCTAAACGTGGATGGCTCTGAAAGCGTTTCTGTTGCTGACACCCCGGCGCCCTTAGTGCCAGCATTCAAAGACACCCGAGGAGCTTTTTCGATGCTTAAAAGATCGTCTTCATTTTCAGTGCGGCGACCAGTGCTGCTAACAATTTTGATTTCTGCGTGTGTTCTGTCGGTCTTCTCGAGCTGCAGCGGACCCGCAAATCTGAAAATCGGAACCGATACGCCGGCTGGCGGAGGTGGAGGCGGGCAAAAGCCGACCGACGATAACACTCCGCAAGTCGTGACAATAGACGATCAATTCGCGCTCGCCTTCAACGAACTTCAGTGGCACCGACGGTCAGTGGAGTTAGCGCTGAATCCGACTTCGGTTGCGCCACGCTTAGGCTGCTTGACCGCTGTTCAGACGCCAGTTTTCTTGAGTTTTCTAACGCTCACGTTCGATTGCAAGCGCACCAGCGACGATGCGGATTCTCGCGCAGGCCGAAGATTTGAACTCAACGGTGATCTCATATTTTCTGGCGGCGCAGGTGATTTTTCTGTCGATGCCGACGTTCTCACTTTGAAAACGTTTGCGCTGGCGCCCACCGAGCGCCAAGTCGGTCTCGCCGAAATCGCCCGGCATCTGAAACTGGTCGGCACGGCGCCCACGTATCGCGCGGGCGGCGACTCGACTTTCACCGGCGGAGTTCCGAAACTCTCGGGCCGCTTAGGCGAAAAATGGCAGTCGCTTTTTCAGGCAAGCTTTGACGTGTCTTCGGTGCCGGAGACGATCGCGAAAGGTTCATTTCTAACTCTGTCTTACTCCGGCGAAGCCGCCAAGGACACCTTGCAGAAAACCCAGCTGCTGAAACTGGTTGCCGATTCTCCCATCCATTTTGCGCTGTCAGCCGATGGCTTTTGCTTACGTCCGATTGGCTCTTTTAGCTGGACCTTGGGTCAGGGCGGCAACGCAAACAGGGGGACTTTGATCGCCACAAACCAGGGCTTCAAGAGAAGCGACGCCGGCGGCGTTTTTCGTGCGTGGGGCCCGCGCTGCTTAGAGCACTAATTCGTCTTAAGTTCGTTTCAAACTGAAACAAAAACGCAAAACTGCTTTTCACTAACGAGTTGCATGAACCGATAAAACCGTATGAGGTCATCGCACGCACGATCACAACGCATTCTAGACTTACCCTCCGAGGCGTTGAGCCTAGAGCTGCGATTTGCGCCGGTCGCGACGATTCTCAAATCACTGACCCGCGAACGCGATGCCTTGGTGTTTTCGGTGACCGGCTCGTTCGTCAAAGCTGAACTCTCATCCGGACGATTTGAGTCTTTCGCAGCGGCGCCTCTCGGTACAGCTTTCGAAGCGCTGGCGCGCCCGCTGTCGGCGGAGATCGGCTCCGTGGTCGTTGTTAAAATCGATGAGGAAGCCCGTGCCCGGCTGAAACTCGCAGAGCTCCCTGACGGATCTCTTGCGATGATTTGCCTTGAAGCCAACGGGGCGGCGCTTGTCTGCGCAGCCATCTTTGAATCGAATAGAAATGGTGGCTTAAGCGCTGACTCGATTGCGGCACTGCGAGCGACCGCACGTTTAAACTCAGGTCTACATGCGCAACCAACGCGCGAGCTCGTCCAAATGCGAAATTTCTATCGGCGCTTTACCGACGTGGTCCATCAGTGTTTCTGGATTCTTGATCTGGACTCTGCCGAAATTTTGAAGGTCAGTGAAAATTTTGAGACAATCTGGGGCGCCGGGAGGTCAGTGTTAATGACGGGCCTCACTGGCTTTATGGCAAACGTTTTGCCCGAAGACCGCGACCGTTTACTTTCGGAATTTCACACGCACCTCGAGTCAGGCTGCGATCTTGAGTTTCGGGTCTTGCGCCAAGATAAAGACGATGTTCGTTGGCTTCGGCTACGGACGACCCATTTTGAAGATGACTCTCAACACCTGCGCCCGCTTCTTTTGCTAATTGCAGAAGACGTGACCGAGAAAAAGCTGTTCGACGATAAAGAACGCTCGCTAGAGGCAGATTTAGTTTCTCGGGCCCGCGCAATGGCGGTTGTCGATCTCGCAAGCGGCGTTGCGCACGAGATCAACAATCCGCTCACGATTATCGTTGGGCGCGCCTCGGAATTAAAACGGCGAAGCACGGAAGGCGCCCTTTCGACCGAGATCATCGGCGAATTTACCGATAAAATTCAGTCCACGGCTTTGCGAATTGCCGACATCATCAAAAGTTTGAAATCGCTTTCGCGCCAAGATCGCGGCGCCGATTTTACCACCGTCGAGTTTTCGCAATTAGCGCGCGAAGTCCTCGATCTTTCATCGGAGAAGTTTAAATCGCGAAACGTCGATTTAACCATTGCGATCCCGCCAGCCACGCTGGTCGCGGAAATGAACCAGACGTTAATTTCGCAAGTCGTCTTGAATCTCGTTAACAACGCACTTGATGCCGTTTCAGACTTGAATGAAAAATGGGTTCGTGTCGACTTTACTGACGATTCAGATTCGATTTACGTTGGAGTGACTGATTCAGGCTCGGGCATTCCGATCCGAATTCGCAGTCGCATTTTCGATCCGTTTTTTACCACAAAGGCGCCGGGCCACGGAACAGGGTTAGGCTTAAGTCTCTCGATGAGTATCGCGGCCCATCACGATGGAGCACTTCGGCTTGATACCCTTCACCAACACACTCGTTTCGTTTTGCAGATTCCTAAGCGACACTTAAAAAAGCGAACGGCCTAAGCTTTGTCAAACTGGCAACCATATTTGTAGCCGCGCTTCCAGACGATCGTGACGATCAGCTTGCGGCGATTTTTACGGCCTTGCCGATCGATCGTGTTGAATTCAAGTTCAAGCTTATTGCCGGCCATAAATTTTGCGGGCGTATAAATCTGCACGCCGCCCTGACTTAAATTGATGACCGAGCCGCGCGTCCAGACAAATGTGCCATAGATGCGGATCGTAACGGGTAACTTCTCAGTTTCGTGTCGCGCGTAGCGCCGGGGCTGATAAGCCACGGGTTACGGCCAAGGCGGTAAATAGGCGAGCACTTTGTCGAATCCGCGAGCCTTCTCAATACGCTTTTGCCAAAACGGAAAATAGTTTGCAAAGCCATTTCGCAAGAGCCAGCCCGATAATCCAGAAAACCTCACTCCCGCGAGTGATTCAAAGTGCCTGACGTAGGCTTCGATAATTCTTGGCTGCTCGAGGTAACTTGACCAAGCTGATCTCGTGCCGCGATTCGTAACGATGTCGTTGATCTTCATTTCGCCATTGTCGAAGACAGCCACGTCAATCCCCCACGCTTGACGAGCCACAAGCGACGTCGGCAGCTGCTTTAAAAACTCCTGAACGAAGGCTTCGGCTTTTTCGATTTGTTTCGAATCTAAAAGTTCCTTTTGCACCCAGCGCGCCGGTACCGCGTCTTGCACGATGCGTCCCTCATAGGTGTGAACACGAACCTCCTGAAAAAACTTTCGCTTTAGAGGCTTTTTAGAGTCGGCTTCGGTCATCAAATTTTCCTGGAGCACGACGGCTTCTCCGCTCGCAATCTCCCCGCCCAACAAATGAGCCGACACCGCACTTTGCGAATGCGACGGTTGGTAGAGCGGAGTCTTCGGCTTCAAGAGTTCGACCATGAACGTATCGGTGTCAGGAAAAAGACCCTTCGTCGTTTCTTGCGGCGCCACGCCGACCGCCGCTCGCGCGACAAAGCCCGACGGAAAATCTTGATAAAGCGCCGCTTCGATAGCTTCCGCCTCGTCTTTTTTTATGTCTCCGGCGGGATTTAAAAAGCCGTGTTGCACCAGAAATTCGCGTAAGCCAACCGTCTTTGGGTAATAGACCTGCGCCTTCTCGGCACCGAGTTCACGAATCATGACCTCGCTAAAAATACGTTTATCCGAAAGCATTTCGGTTGCCCATGAGGCTTCGACCAATTTTCTGTCGTAGATCGCGCTCAAAAAACCGCTCTTCGTGGCGCTCGTCTCAATCGGCGCAACGCGAGACGAGTCCTCGAGCGCGCGGAGCGGGCGACTTTTGAGCTGCGCCAAAACTTTTTGGGCACGCTGGGCGATGAGGGTTTCTGGAATCGCTGAGACCTTTGGTGCCCGATGGCCCAACCGAGGAGCCGCGCTAGACACAAAAGGCAAAAGGGCCGAGGTCGTGATCAGGACCACGGCGATTGAGATTGAAGACTTCATGGGCTTAAGACTACGCACGGAGTTTTGAATTTTCTATCTGTTTGTCGATTTAGGTGACGCTCAAGAGTGTCACCCAGCTCCGAAAGACTTTTAGACCTCAAGTGGTTTGAAACATGTCAGATTCACCCACGTGAACCTCCGCGCCAATTCGGAGTGGTATCAGGGTTGCTCAAGATAACCTCGGTCTCACTACGACTTTTGGAGGATCTGATGAAAATGCACACCTTTTGCCCGCGTTGCGGAACTGAATTTACGAGCCAACACCAGGCTGCCGGTCACTTGATCTGCGGCTGCGGTTGGTTTGACGAGAGCGTCGACGAACTCGCTACAAAGAAGATCGAGAAGAAAACGATCAAGGCGATGATGATTTTCGGCGTCGTTTTTGTTGCAGGCTTTTGCCACCTGGGCTCATGGGGCAACCGCGCTTTCTCAATACCTTTTACGAAAGCTGCGCAGATCGCCGGGATGCTTTCGGCAGACGGCTACCGTGAGCTGGCAAAAACATGTATCGATCTGAATAAATGGTCATGCGCTGAAGAGGCGTACCTAGGACTCGCCACAAAACGGGGCGATGTTGAAGGCCTTGCGCAACTCGGCTCGCTCGACGCACGTTTGAATAAGCCTGTCGATGCGCTCGCGGCTTACAACGCATACGAGAAGCGCGGCGGACACGAATCGATGGCGCTCCTGCAGTTTGCCAAACTTCTTGAGACGACGAGCCAAGACGCAGACGCGTTTCGCTTGTACGAAAAATCGATTCAAGCCAAACCTGAAGCACTCCCCGTTCAAGCGACGACGGGTATCGTTCGCTTGCTAATGAAGCAAGGCCGCTACACTGAGGCCTACGAGCGTATTCTCGCGTTTCATGAGAGCGCCGAGAACGCTAAAGGCTACATGAACACCGAAGCCGCACAGCTCGAGAAGCAACTCGGCGAAACGGCTGTTCATCAGCTCGAGAAGAAGCAAGAACGGTCACAAAAGCGCAGCTAACAGTTGAGTTCTCATCTCAGC